>CAYTLS010000071.1:2730-7756 GCA_964438745.1 uncultured bacterium | reverse complement strand
ACAAAGTCCGTTTCCGCAAACCGGTGGTGCCCGGCGACCAGGTGCATTTCAAAGTAGAATTACTAAAATACAGAATGCGAATGTGTAAGATTGCCGGCAAAGCCTTTGTGGACGGTGAAATGGTCTGCGAAGCTGAAATGATGGCCTCGGTGGTTGACAGAGACAGGAAGTAAAATGGCAAAAATTCATGAAACAGCTATTATCGGTAAAGATGTAATCCTGGGTGAAGATGTTACGATCGGTCCTTTTACGATTATTCGAAATAATGTAAAAATTGGTGATCGTACCCGTATTGATGCCCATGTGCTGATCGGTGACCTTGTAACAATCGGTGAGGACTGCCGGGTGTATCATTCCGCTGTAATAGGTGAAGACAACCAGGACTTGAAATACAAGGGCGAAAAAACTGAAACCATTATTGGCGATCGGACAATCATACGTGAGTTTTGTACCATTCACCGCGGCACTGATGATAAATGGAAGACTGTGATAGGCTCCGATTGTTTATTGATGGCTTATGCCCATGTTGCCCATGATGTGGTAGTGGGCGACAAGGTAATTTTAGCCAACAATGCAACCCTGGCAGGGCATGTGGAAGTCGGGGAATATGCGATTATTGGCGGTCTGACAGCAGTCCACCAGTTTTGTAAAGTCGGTATGCATACAATGATTGGCGGATGCTACCGGGTGATCAAAGATGTGCCACCCTATGTTACAGCTGCCGGTGAACCGATCCGGTTTACAGGATTGAATGCCATCGGACTGCGGCGCCGGAAGTTTCCCAAAGCGGTGATTAAAGAGCTCAAAAATACTTACAAATTAATCTTTAAATCCGGGCTGAATGTTTCCGCTGCAGTAGAAAAAATACAACAAACAGAAAATGCACAGGAAGTTCAAAACGTGCTGGATTTTATCGAAAAAAGTGACAGAGGAATTATACGATAATTTTTGTAAGGAAAATATATACGAAGAAGATACTGTTGGCATTGCTGATCAGTATTTTTTTATATAATGGCCTGGGCGCCCAGAGTATCGATCTTAGTAAGGTCAATGCCGGTGAAATGCGGGATAATCTGCGGCCGGTATTTTCAGTCCTAACCAGTCATCACGAACTCCCTTTTCCGGCGGCTTTTTACAATGCCGGACGCCAAGTGGTTGTGAGCAGTAATCTACTGCATGGCTACCAGGTGCTTGGAGACAATGAACGAGGGATTTATCTGCCTGCTTTTTGGGCGGGCTTTGTAACCTCCCCAAATCTTTCCCTTTTTATGCAACTCGCTAATGGAAATTATCAAGCAGAAAATATATCCACCTTTGGCCCGGTGATCAACTTTATATGGGGCGAGGAAGCCAGTGAAAATGTCATCAATGTCAGTATAAATCACCTGCGGGGACCCGATGATTTTCGCGCTAAGGATATCGCCCTTTCCATGGCGAAGAAGATAGAGATCAACAGACTAATGCTCTATTACGGAGTGGAAGCCCATTATATCAACGCTGTTATTGATATCAAAGAAACCGATTACAAGAAAACGATTAATGAGACACTTTATCATGTTCGTACCGGTTTATACAGAAAAATCCGGGGTGTTGATCTGGGTTTAGAACTAAGTATCTCCGGGGAAAGTGTGATCGGAAAAATTAATTTAACCAAGATTATATGATATGAAAAAAAGACTAACAATACTCGGTTCCACCGGGTCAATCGGAACCAATACCATAGCCGTTATTGAGGCCAATAAAAATTTACTGACAGTGCAATATTTGACTGCCGGCCGTAATGCGGAAAGGTTGATCCAACAAGCGTTGCATCTTCAGCCAAAAGCTGTCGCCATAGCCGATGAGAACAAATACAGAAAAGTAAAAGAGGCCCTGGCCGGAAAAAATATTGAAGTACTGTCCGGCCGCAAAGGAATTTTGGAGATCAGTGCCCGTGATGATACGGATCTGGTGCTAAACTCCATTGTTGGCGCGCCGGGTCTGGAACCCACTTACCGGGCATTATCAGCTGGTAAGGATATCGCGCTTTCCAATAAAGAATCCCTGGTAATGGCGGGGAATATAATCATGACCCTTGCGGCTGAAAAAGGATTGAAATTATTGCCGGTTGACAGTGAGCACAGCGCCATTTTCCAATGTCTGGTGGGAGAGAACCATAAGGCACTGAATAAAATATTGTTGACCGGCTCAGGCGGACCGTTCCGAACCAGAACTGTTAATACTTTTGAAACCATAAAGCCCGAAGATGCGCTCAAGCATCCCACCTGGTCCATGGGACGAAAAATCACCATTGATTCGTCCACAATGATGAATAAAGGATTGGAAGTGATCGAAGCCAAATGGCTCTTTGATGTGACATTGGATCAGATTGAAGTGGTGGTACATCCCCAGTCAATTATCCATTCCATGGTAGAATTTGTGGATGGATCGATCATAGGACAAATGGGGCTGCCGGATATGAAATTGCCAATCCAGTATGCAATATTTTATCCGGAACGGAAAAGTGTGAAGTGGGAAAACACAAATTTTGCGAAGATCGGTCAGATGACCTTTGAAGCGCCGGATTTCACCAAATTCCCCTGTCTGAAACTGGCTTATGAGGCACTCAAGCGAGGCGGCAGCGCGCCGGCGATTTTGAATGTGGCCAATGAAGTGGCGGTTTACGCCTTTCTGGACGGAAAAATTAACTATACCGGCATTCCGGAATTAATTGATAAAGCGCTTGGCTCTATCAACGTAACCGATGAACCGGATATCGATCACATACTGGATATTGAAAAAATTACTAAAGAATTTGTAAAACGAGAGATTGGATAAATTATTATGATGACAATTATAGGGATAGCAGTTGTACTGGGTGGTGTAATCTTTTTTCATGAATTAGGCCACTTCATATTTGCTAAGTTAACAGGAATGCGCGTGGAGACTTTTTCCATTGGATTTCCACCGAAACTATTAAAAAAACAGATCGGTGAAACGGAATATTGCTTGTCGGCCATTCCCCTGGGAGGATATGTCAAAGTAACTGGTGTGATCGATGAAAGTATGGACACCGAAGGCGCCCAAAACACAAAAGAGGACCCGAAATCCTTTTCATCCAAAAAAACCTGGCAAAAGGCTCTCTTCATTACCGGTGGGGTCATATTTAATATAGTCCTGGCTATACTGGTATTCACGATTTTAACCTTTGCCCGTGGTATCAGCGAAGTGGATGAAGGAACGGTGCTGGGCGAGGTTGTTGCTGAATATCCCGCCGCGCAAGCCGGTATCGAAAAAGGCGACAAAATTTTGGCGATAAATAGCGAAAATGTGTCAAGTTGGGAAGAGATGACCCGGATCATTCATCGATATCCGGCTGATACAGTGCTGGTGAAATGGCAGCATAATGAAGAGATAATCGAAAAAAAAGTGCCAACGGTGGCCAATAAAATCCTCAAAGATGGGGAATTTCAGGAAGTCGGAATGATCGGGATCAGCCCGGAATATTCTACCAGAGCTGCTGGTTTTTTTGAGGGCATTGGGGCGGGAGTTTCCCAGACCTTTTATTGGCTGAAGATCACCTTTGTTTCGCTAAAATCAGTGATCACCGGTGCGGAATCTGTAAAAAACCTGGGTGGTCCGATTATGATCGCGCAATTGGCGGGTGAATCAGCCCGGTCAGGACTCGCGGCATTATTTGGGTTTATGGCTATTATCAGTGTTAATCTGGGCTTTGTTAATATTCTGCCGATCCCGGCTCTGGACGGCGGTCACTTGATCGTAATTCTCATCGAAGGGGTGTTGGGACGCGAACTGTCGGATACAACAAAAATTCGTATTCAGCAAGTTGGACTGGCGCTAATACTAATGTTAACAGTACTGGTTTTGTTTAATGATATTAGCCGCTGGTTTACCGGGTAATATTATTTAGTCTGAATTTGCAGGATAGTAGACAGATCATAAAAACCGCTATACCTTACTGTTTTTTCGCATTTACCAGCGTCTCTTTTGCGGCGTAATGATTAAATAAAATAATGGATATGGCGACAAATATCATCCCCACCACCGAGAAAATTTCCGGGGATTCTTCAGGCAATAATATCCAACTGAAAACCGCGCCAAATACCGGTATGATGAATTTCCATAGATTGAGTTCTGAGACTTTTATTTCAGGCTTTTTCAACAGATTAAACCAAATGGCAAAAGCACCCGCAGATAAAAAAGACAGCCATCCAAGGGCCAGATAATATTCTTTCGCATAAATTACTGTTGGCAAACCCTCAATAGGAAGAGACAACAGCAACAGTAAAAAGCCGCCGATAAATAATTGAGCAGAACTGAAGATCATGGGATGAACGACCTTTTTGTTCTTGGAAACAATTATATTTCCCAGTGAACCGGAAGTCGTACTGACCAGCAGAATTAATATCCCGGTTAACTCCCTGAAGCCTGTTGCCATCCAGGGCTTACGACTGAGCGCGATAATTGTGATACCGACAAATCCTAACACCAGGCTGATGGTCTTAGCAATTGTCATCTTATCATGCTCCATTAAAAAGTGAGCGGAAATTGCGGAAATCAAAGGCGCAGATCCTATTATGATCGCTGCCAGAGCACCGTCAATCATAGTGATGCCGGTATAAAATAATGCGTAAACAAGAAAAGTTTGCACGATACTCAATAGCATGACCAACTGAAAATTTTCTTTTATGACACGAAAATAAGTTTTCAAATTTCCGGCAAAAAATAAGAGCATAATACCCGACAACATAAAACGTATGCCGGCAAAGGATAGGGGATCTGTGTATTTCAGGCCGATTTTTATTCCGGCAAAGGCTGTAGACCAGAGTAAACAGGCCAAAATAGCGAGTAAAATATATTTGACAGATAGATTTTTCAAAATTATTCCTTTAATTATTCTATGTAAATTTAAACAAATAAAGTTTCGTATCAAAAAATATTAAATTGCTATAGTGGATTTCTTAGCGCTAACCTTCATTATTCATAAAAACATGAACAATGCCCGCTTCACGCCAATACCTTAGAG
>CAYTLS010000071.1:0-2630 GCA_964438745.1 uncultured bacterium | reverse complement strand
CCGGATGTTTCATGAATTTCCCAAACTATTTTTCTATAATTTATTTTTTAAACTATCAATTTCATTGATATTGTTTTAATATTTTGAAAATTCATGAATAATTTAGGTTAGAATAGTAGAGAATAGATTTTACGATGAAAATAAAAAGAGCAGGAATAAGTCCTGCTCTTTTAAGTATATGAATGACGGTATAATTAATGAATTATTCAGCCATTTTTTTGTAATCTTCGAAGCGTTTTTTAACCCATTTGATAGTTTCTTTACGATAGGCCTTTTCCTTTTCAGGAAAGGTCTTTTGCAATGCAGAATATCGTTTTTCTTTATCAAGGAACTCTTCGACTGATTTTTTCGGTTCTCTGGAATCCAGAACAAATGGATTCTTACCCTCTTCTTCCAATTCAGGATTGAAACGGTAAGTCAGCCAGTAACCGGTCTGTACGGCCAGTTTTTCTTCCTGTACCGCGTCAGACATATTGATACCATGATTAATACATGGCGCATAGGCCATAATGATTGATGGACCGTCATAGGCTTCCGCTTCTTTGAAAGCCTTTAAAACCTGGTTCATGTTGGCACCCAGTGAAACAGAGGCAACATAAACATAGCCATAAGTCATCATCATTTTACCCAGGTCTTTTTTGGTCGTTGATTTGCCGGATTCAGCAAAACGGGCAATGGACCCTAAAGGAGTCGCTTTAGATGCCTGACCACCAGTATTGGAGTAAACTTCGGTATCCAGTACCAGCACGTTTACATTTTTTCCGGAAGCCATAACGTGGTCCAGACCGCCATAACCAATATCATAGGCCCAGCCGTCACCACCGACAGCCCAAACACTTTTGTCAACGAAGTAATCTTTTAATTCCAACTCTTTTTTGAGCAGTTTTTTGACTTCACCTTCGTTGGCATTTTCATAGGCAGTTTTTAATAATGCCTTAATTTTCCTGGAATTGTTTTTGGTTTCTTCAGTAACAGAAGTCCAGTTGTCAAGTGCATAGGAGAGTGCATCTTTGAGCTCGCCATCTACTTTTTCAACCAGTCTTTTTGTATTGGCTTTCAAAAGTTTTCTGTTGGCGTCAACTGCCAGGCGCATACCAAAGCCGTATTCAGCATTATCTTCAAACAGTGAATTTGCCCATGTGGGACCTTCTCCATGTTCGTTGGTTGTGTATGGAATGGTTGGAAATGTTCCGCCCCAGATTGAAGAACAACCGGTAGCGTTGGCTATCACCATTCTGTCACCAAACAATTGTGTCAGCAGTTTAACATAAGCGGTTTCACCACAACCCGCACAGGCGCCGGAGAACTCAAGCAATGGTTTTTTGAACTGAGAACCTTTGATCGATTCAACAGCAAATTTTTCACTGAGTTGTTCCGGAAGGGCGTCAAAGAATTTTTCGTTAGCGGATTCACCGGCATCACGTTCTTCTTCGATCGGTTTCCAGCCAAGCGCGTCTTTCGGACAGGTATTGACACAAACTTTACAGGATTGACAATCGTCGATATAAACCTGTACTTTGTAATCGTATTTTTCACCGTCTGTGCTCATGGCTTTCAGAGTGTTGAAAGATTCAGGGGCATCAGCCAGGTTATCTCTGTCAATCAGTTTTGTTCGGATAGATGCGTGCGGACAAACCAGGGAACATTGGTTACACTGGATACATCTGTCAGAAATCCAATGAGGTACCATTGGGGCAACCCCACGTTTTTCCAGTTTGGTGGTACCGGATGGCACACTACCATCCAAAGGCATATCAGAAACAGGTATATCATCACCTTCCAATTTCATGACTTTTTCGATGATATCTTTGGTAAAGCCTTGAGCATCTTTTGGGACAAATTGTTTGCGGGCTTGGGCTTTGCCGGGTAATTCGGAAGGAATTTCGATTTTTTCGATGTTTTCATTGGCTTTATCCACTGCCATGTGATTCATCTTGACAATATCTTCGCCTTTTTTCGAATAAGTCTTTTCAATCGCGGTCTTGATTAATTTAATCGCTTCATCTTTCGGCAGAACTTTGGAAATGATAAAGAAAGCCGCCTGCATTACAGTATTCACGCGGTTACCAAGCCCAACTTCATCAGCGATTTTGAGCGCGTCAATATTATAAACATCCAATTGTTTTTCGATGATCTCTTTCTGCTGCTCTTCTGTAAAGTGTGAAAACACCTCATCTTTGTCCCAGTTGGAGTTGACCAGCAGAATACCGTTTTTCTTGATTCCTTTCAGCACATCATATCGTTCGATGAAAGACTGTTGATGGACTGCCACGAAATCAGGACTGCCTACCAGGTATTCGGAGTTGATTTTACTGTCGCCGAAACGGAGGTGAGATCTTGTAATACCACCGGATTTTTTGGAATCATATTCAAAATATCCCTGGGCGTATTTATCAGTATTGTCACCAATGATCTTGATAGAGTTTTTGTTAGCACCAACAGTACCGTCTGAGCCAAGTCCCCAGAATTTACAGGAAATTGTGCCTTCGGGAATGGTGTTAATCTGTTCTTTGACTTCAATGGAAGTGCCGGTTACATCATCATTGATACCGACCGTGAAACCGTGGAAGGCTTTGCCGTCCAGATGATCATATACGGCCTTTACCATGGAGGGTGTAAATTCCTTGGAG
>CAYTLS010000070.1:0-7787 GCA_964438745.1 uncultured bacterium | reverse complement strand
TATCCATAATTACCCCGTTGTTATTTAATGATTTTGTTTATGCCATAATTCAATTACAGCATTTTATTGCATAAAAAAACAAAAATCAAAAAATATTATTTTTTTATTGAAATTGTATTTAATTAAGATTTTTTTTATGAACTATTTAATAGATAGAAATTTTTTTGTAGTATATTAACGATTGGTAATTGATTAGATTATCAAATTAGTAATAAAAGAAAGATTAAAAATGGAATTCATGGTCCAATTTACAATCCTTATATTAGTCCTGTTTATGATCGGGCTACTCATCACCATCCTTATCTTTTTGAAAAGATCTGCCAGCAGAAGTCTGGTGATGCAGTCTGAGCAAATGAAAATCTTGCTAAAACCATTATCGGATAAAATAACCAAAGAATTTTATGAAAACCGGGTTGAGTTGAATAAAAATTTTTATAGTACCCGTAAAGAGAATAGTGAAAATATGCGCATTTTTCAGGATTCTTTGTTGAAACGTCTCAATGAAACCCTGGAGATTCAGCATCGCCAGTATGAAAATATTGTCAAAAACCTGAATAAATTGACGACCTTGAATGAAGCACGCATGGAAAAGATAAATATTACAGTGGCGCAAAATCTGGAAAAACTACAAAAAGATAATTCAGAAAAATTGGAGAAAATGCGTGTCACTGTGGACGAGAAATTACATAAAACCCTGGAAGACAGGCTGGGATCAACTTTTAAGATCGTCAGTGAACGGCTGGAACTGGTGCACAAAGGACTGGGTGAAATGCACCAGCTCGCTACGGGTATCGGAGATTTGAAAAGAGTATTGACCAATGTGAAAACCCGCGGTGTCATGGGAGAAATTCAACTGGAAAATATTCTGCAGGAAATGTTTTCCCCGGAACAGTATGGGAAAAATGTCAAAGTTGACCCCGATAAAAATAGTTTTGTTGAATTTGCCTTACGCCTGCCGGGACAGGACAATAGAGAAGTCTGGATTCCGATTGATTCAAAATTTCCTATCGAAAATTACCAGGAAATATTAAATTTCAATGGTGCTGACCGGGAAGAATTTGTGACATTGCAAAACCTGTTCGCCCGCAAGATACTGAGTTTTGCCAAAGATATAAAAGAAAAATACATCAGTCCGCCTTTCACAACCAATTTTGCGATCATGTTTTTGCCGGTGGAAGGTATTTACGCGGAAGTGCTCAGGGATCAGCAGCTATTTGAAAAACTAAGGAAAGATTTTGGTGTAATTCCCACCGGCCCAACCACCCTGGCTGCTTTTCTGAGTAGTCTGCAAATGGGCTTTCGCACCCTGGCAATCGAGAAACGGAGTTCAGAAGTATGGGAACTCCTGTCAGCTGTTAAATCCGAATTTCAAAAGTTTGGCGGTGTTTTGGACAAAACGAAGAAAAAACTACAGGAAGCCAGCAATGTCATTGATAAAGCCGGTGTACGGTCTCGCGCCATTGAAAAAAAACTGCGCGATGTTGAGACTCTTCCTGACCAGGAAAAAACCGGTTTTTTAGATGAATAATGGAGGAACAATGAAAATAATCAAGTTATTTATTCTCATTTTAATGATTTGTAATATTGCTTTTGCGCAATTGGATGAAAAAGAAGCGGAATTGAAAAAACGAACCAAGGACAGACCCGATGGCTTTTCTAAAAAAGTTACTGTTAATCTCACCTTAAACCAGGCCAATTTCAGTAATTGGGCTGCCGGTGGTTTCAATTCCATCTCTGTCCGTTCAAAAATTAATTACATGTTCCATTACAAACAAGACAACCGGATGTGGGATAATTATGGATCTGTCGGCTATGGCATACTGGACCAGGAAAATAACCAGGATATTATCAAAACCGACGATCATTTCGAATATACCAGTAAATTCGGCTACAAATCCAAAAGTAACTTTTATTATGCCATGTTATGGAATCTGCGCACTCAAATGACACCGGGATATGCAAATCCCGGCGATGATAAAAAAGTTTCCGATTTCCTCTCTCCCCTTTACATCACCGCTTCACTGGGGCTGGATTTTAACTGGATAGAAAATTTATCTGTATTTGCATCTGTGGTAAGCACAAAAATGACCTATGTCAACAATCAATTCCTGGCAGATGCCGGCGCCTATGGTGTTGATCCTGCCGAATATGATGAGCAGGGCAATATGACTGAGGAAGGTAACAATTTCAAAGCTGAGGTTGGTGGCTACGTCAAAATAAATTTTCAAGATGATATAATAGAAAATGTGGAAATGATATCCAACCTTGATCTTTTTAGCAATTATCTTGACAAACCCCAAAATATTGACATAAACCTGGAGTTATTATTGAACATGAAAATCAACAAATATTTGACGGCGAACATCAGTACCAATTTCATCTATGATGATGATATCAAAATCAGCGACAAAGATGATCCGGAACAGGGCGGTCCGCGTCTTCAATTTAAAGAAATTTTGGGGATTGGGATCTCCTTCTCTTTTTAAATCGGGATATACTTTTGGCTGACTATTTTGACATATTGAAAAAGAAACTGGCTGACAAGGAACAGTTAATTGGTCGTGAACGCTATAAGATTACCAGTGTACTGATCCCTTTTATTAAAATTAAAGATGACTGTCATCTGTTGTTTCAGGTTCGTTCAGAATATATTCCACAACCCGGTGAGGTCAGCTTTCCCGGGGGCAAATTTGACCCGGATTTGGATAAGGATACCAGGGATACCGCTTTACGGGAGACGGTCGAGGAATTAGGAATTTCCTATGAAAAAATAGAGTATGTGGGCAAACTTGGACATTATGCGGCGCCTATGGGGGTTCTTGTCGATGCTTATGTGGGCTATCTGACTATCGACTCCCTGGATGAATTAAATCTGAATAAAAATGAAGTGGAGCGAATTTTCACCTTACCGCTTAAGTATCTGAAACAAAACCCACCTGATGTATATACAGTCAATATCAAAGTGGAACCCTACCAAAATAATGATGGTGAGAAAAAATTATTATTACCGTATAAAAAACTGGGCCTTCCCAGGCGCTACGAAAAACCCTGGGGCAATATCGGACACCGAATTTTTGTTTATGATACTAATCCGGTTATATGGGGTATTACCGCTGAATTAATTTATGATTTTATGAAAATAATATAAGGAAAATTATCAATGACTAAACGATTAAGCTTATTTTTAGGAATTATCATTTTTGTGGCCGCTAATTTTGCCGGTGATTTACCCGAAAGATTTGTAATTCTGGACGATTACATTGATGAATACAAACTGGATCTCCGCTATATAACCGAACACAATTTTTTGGGAACACCCGTTGATGGCTATGAATCTGTAAAATGCATTATCACAGAGCCGGCCGCCCTGGCGCTTCAAAAACTCAGCAATGAACTCAAACCCTATGGATTAGGCATTAAAGTCTTTGATACCTACCGTCCCCAAAGTGCTGTTGATCATTTTGTTCGCTGGGCCAAAGACCTCGGCGATACTTTAACAAAAAAGGAATTCTATCCTACAGTAAATAAGGAAAATTTATTTGAAAAAGGCTATATTGCTTCAAAATCCAGCCACTCCAGAGGTAGTACAGTTGATCTGACGATTTACTCATTGAAAACCGGTGAAGACCTGGATATGGGGAGTAATTTCGATTACTTTGGCCGCTTATCCTGGGTAATTACACCGGAGGATATTACACCGGAACAACAAGCTCACCGAATGTTGCTGCAAACCTTAATGGCTAAATACGGTTTTAGTAATTATCCCGAAGAGTGGTGGCATTTTACCTTGAAAGATGAACCTTTTCCTGAAACCTATTTCAATTTTCCGGTTCGATAAATATAATCACAACAGACCGGTGAATGAAAATTTGGGAATAATCGACCATCGGTATATATCCAACAAAATGTATACTATTCATGGATAAGAGGTATTATGTTGGGTAATTTAATAGATGAGTACATCGTCGTATTCCTCTAGGACGGCCGGTAGTTGAAATCTTTTTTGGGCGTCATCATATTGTATTGAGGGAATAATAATTTCCTGAGGAATATCGATTTTAAACAGATCAAGGATTTCCAGGGACCAATTCATATCTTTCTGTTTTGTGCGATGAAAAAGCAGTGGTGAGATTTTGGCGCCTTTTTCGCCGTACTCCAAAAGCGATTGTCCGGTTGAAAAAGGAATATCCACGAGATTTAATGGTGGCACCTGGACAATCAGGTCTTTTTTAGCTACTAATTTTTCCAAAATAAATTCAAAATAATCTTCCAGCACTTGAAACCGCCAGTTCATCCAGGCATTAATATTATTAAACAAAGTATCAATATTATTGATAACAATGCCTAATTCTGAAGAAAATTCCGCGATGCAATAGGGACAATAGCAATAATTGGGAATTTTGTCCTGCAGATCCAAAGGATTGTTCCACCAGTCATAGGGAAACCGGAATTCATTGAGGATAAAGTAATCGGGTATAATGTTACTGACTTCTTCGATCAGTTTGACTATTCGTTCAGAGGAAAGTTTGTTATTGGGACAAACAGGATAATAATTCTCAGTATGTGGAAACTCTGCGCCCTTTGATGAAATTGGCGGCGAAAAATTCTTATGATGCCATAAATATTTTGATGCGAAAAGGTTGAGTTCCAAAGCTGTCATAAGATTTTTATCATGAGCCATATAGACCATATCCGACATAGATTGCTGATATTCGTTTGTGTAGGCAAATTTTGTCCCATGGACATCGGGCTTAAAGGCGCTAAGAATCACACCATCAAAATCCTGTGCAATAATTTTATCCAGGAAATTTGCATACTCTTTTTTATTAAATCTTTTGAAATTGTATTTTAAAAATTTATTCATATTTAATTAAGTTTCTCAAAACTACAATTTTTTATATTAAGCTCCAATAAGTTTTAAAAATTAAATATGAAATCCAAAATAAATAATTATTCCCTTAAAATAGTTAAGTTGTAGAAGATTTATACCTTTCTATAACTTTATATATTATTAAATTTAATAATTGTTTATAATTGAAACTTTTTAACCATTTCCATCAGTTGCTTACCAATTGACTCCAGACTTTTTGCATTATCATTTAAAGACTGACTGGCTCTTTTGACGTCATCACTACCACCGCTGACTTCGGATATATCCCGCGCCACATTTTGTGAGGCGGTACTGGCTTCCGCCACATTTATGGTTACATCCTTATTGCCGCCCACCGCTTCATTAATATTCCGGAAAATTTCCCTGGTTACAGTGGATTGTTCTTCCACAGCCGCGGCAATGCTGGTAATAATTTCATCAACATTGGAAATTTTCTGGTTAATTGTATTAATATCCTTAATTGTGTTTCCGGTAGACCGTTGCATCAATTTAATTTTTTCATTGATCTCTTCGGTTGCATTATTGGTCTGCACCGCCAGATTTTTTACCTCATTGGCAACCACGGCAAAACCTTTTCCGGCATCACCGGCGCGGGCTGCTTCAACCGTAGCATTCAAGGCAAGCAATCGCGTTTGTGACGCAATTTCAATGATCAGATCCAGCACCTTGTTGATTTCATTGGCTGATTTTTCAAGATCGGTAACACTGTTTATGGAACTCTCTACCGATTCTACCGCTTCCCTGGAAATGCCTCGCGCTTTTTCGGAATTGCCGGCAATTTCACTGACTGTACTGGCCATTTCTTCGCTGGACTTCGCGATTGTGTTTAGGTTTGTATTTGACTCTTCGGCTGAAGCTGAAACGCTGCTCATATTTAGGCTCATCTCTTCTGAGGCTGCGGCAACGGAAGTAGATTTTATATTGGTTTCCTCGGATACACTATGCATATTTCCAGAAATTTTGCTAAGATTTTCCGATTGGGCATTGAGTTCACTGGCCAGTGACAGAATACCGGAAATAATGTTTCTGAGACTAACAACCATAGCATTCAGAGAATGACTTAGGACACCAACTTCATCTTTCTGATCAATGTTAATGCTTGCTTTCAATTTACCCTTTTCCACATCAGCGGCAAAATTCACACATTTTTTTATGGGTTTCGTAATCGACATGGCGGTAAAGATGGCAATGATTACGAGTGGAATTAAGATCAATATTGTGACTAAAATACTTTTCAATGTGGCGGCTTTGATTTTTTGTTCTGTTTCCGCCATTGAACTGATAATCCCGAAAGCACCATGTATTTCTCCGGCTTTCCAACCTTCTTTTGTTCCTCCCAATGGGTCTGGAGTTCCCTTGGGATCACCATGACAATAGAGGCAATCTTCTGTGAGCCGGATGGCTTTGTAATATTTTATATACTGATCTGTTACAATGATGTGTTCGTCGGCATCATTCTTTTTTAAAAGTTCCAGCACTTTGCGTTCTTCGTTTGTGGGTCTGTTTTCTGCATTCCTTGGAGATATTTTGGGAACGCGAAACTGATATCCGCCATCTTTGGCATTGGTTTTAGCAATATTTATGGCAGTGATCACCGGGACAGCTTCCAGTAAATTTTCTTTTGCAATCTGATCGAATGGACGTATGACGTTCTTCTGAATTTTCTTAGCCATTTCATTTCTGGCGGCTTCCGCATCTCTGACAATGGTTTTACTCTTTTCAGTGAGTGCCTCAATTCCACTTTTTTGAATTTCATTGTTCATTAGAATAATGGCCAGAACAGCCATAACAATTATACCAAAAACAGAGGTGAAAAAGATTTTCTTTGTGATACTGATATTTTTTAGAAACATAAATGACCCCAAAATTATTTGTTATGAACAGTATCAAATAATGTACCGGACTATGATATGGGGATGCCCGGATTTAAAAAATCGGTTCTGTCTATAATTTATAACGGCTAATAAATTGATATACTTTTATAACCGCTTAAACTCCTTCGAAGTCATACAGATTACTTATTGTTATTCTGTAGGTTAGCACTCATCATCATTTTTGTTTTATCCTTTCGATATTTAACGAATACTAGCAAATAATTATTTACTTCACACTATCAACTTTATTCTATCGGGGACCAAAAATTTCATTGACAATTGAAAAAAACCAGTGTATCGATATAAAAGATTAATACAGTATAAATATAAAATAGAGATAAGTATCATTTTATTTTACTGCAGCATGTCAATATTTTCTCCGGGCAGGAAAGAAGTATCATATTCTAAATACAAGCCGGACAATTTCTGTAATAACCAGATATGCCACAATTATCTTTCATTATTAAAAAATTCATCTGAAACGTTATCACAAAAAAAACACACATATATAACCTGCATGATTCATAAAAATATGAATAATGCCCGCTTCGCGCCGATACGTATTCTTCCGTCAAGGGCCGGATGTTTCATCTGTCATAGGCCGGATGTTCCATGAATTTTCCGAATTAGATTTTTAATGTGTATTTGATAAACTGTTAATTTTATATGTTTTGCATGAAAGATTTGAAAATTCATGAATAATTCAGGATAAAGTTTTACAAAGATGTAAAAATTTCTTTCTATATTCTTGTAACCGATTATGAAGGATAGTTTCTAAAATACAAAATTCAAAAAAATGAGGAACTATAAATGAGTAAAAAAATAATAAATAATTTAAGTTATCAAATCATCTGGTGGGTTTCGGTGTTTGGCGCGATTTACAATTTTCCACTGGCCGGCGTTTATGTAATGATTCCATTGCTGGCAATTCATTTTATACTTATCGCTCAAGACAAACGGGAGATCTATCTCCTGATCGTTGCGGCTCTCGCGGGTACCGCACTGGATACTGTGCTCAATAT
>CAYTLS010000069.1:0-7832 GCA_964438745.1 uncultured bacterium | reverse complement strand
CGGCGGGATTTATCACTACAAAGACGGACGGGAAGTCCCGGATGTGTTCAATGCGCTGATGGAATATGAGAAACGGGATTTGACGCTGATGTACAGCTCTTCCCTGGCCAGTGGCAAATACAGGCCGCGAACATTGATGGGCACTGACGGTGCCATGGAATTGTCCAATGGATTCACGGTTTCCATTGACAACCATTCCCAAAAATACAGTCATGAAATCGAAACAGGTATTATCGATACCTCAACACCGGCCTATTCTTATGCTCCCGGCGCCAAAGGCATTGACGCCATCACCTCCGCCAGCACTAAATATTTCGCGGAACGGGGCCTGACATATACCTACAGAAACGGTAAACAGATCGACACCACTTTTCTACATATGAAAGAATGGCTGGATGCGATTCGCACCGGTTCTCAGACCAGTTGTAATATTGACCGCGGGTTTGAAGAAGCCGTGACCGCCCACATGGCGACGATTTCCTATCGTAAAGGGAAAAAAGTGTTTTGGGACCGTGATAAGGAAAAAGTTATCCTGTAAAAGGGGCTGTTACCTTTTCAAAAATTAAGAATATAATAAATTGTTTTATTCTGTCCGGTCTGTTGCATATTCAAGACCGGATAGTCATTATTAACCTGGAATATTCATATTTTTACGAATAATGCAGTTAATTATATCGCTTTCTTTCATTTAAAATCATCAGGTTTTTCAGTTCGGTAAAATCATCAATGGACAACCATTTTTCCTGGAAATCTTTGGTTCCCACCAGGGAAGCTATGGCCGCTATGGTTTTCAGGTGCAAAATCCTTTTTTCCTGAGTTCCCCCCAGCAGAAAAATAGCTTTTATCCGGTCTTCTTTGTCACTGAAACGAATACCCTTTTTGCTTCTGATAATTGTCAGGAAAAGTTCATTTTTACCCTCAATAATGATATGGGGTATGGCCAGAAAATCAGAAATTGCCGTGCTGGATTCCTTTTGCCTTTTCAAAAATCTGGAGATTATTTCATCTTCCTCCATGGAAATATTTTGGGCAATATCCTTCGCGACTTTTTTAATCAGGCCCTTATAATTCAACGGTTCATCAATATCAATTATTTTGGCCTTTTTAATGAGATTATCAAAGTTATCCTGTTCAATATTGTCGCGGTTGACGATCACATCCCGCAATTCGTCTTCCAGCAGATTGTCCATCAGCCGGCTGTCGGTAATTCGCTTCATAACATGAAGTAGTGCATATTCCCTACGCTTGTTTTTTCTGCCGTAAAACAGATAAATGACGAAACTTATAATTAAAATAGATATGCTGATTTCAATCGAAGCAAGGCCAAGGTCAATGATAAAAAAGACAAAAATGATTATGCTCAAAATTTGTGTCCAGGGATAAAAAGGAGTTGTAAAGGAGGGCTGGTAATTACGTATCCGGCTTTCCCGCAAGATAATGACTGACAGATTTGACAAAACATAGGAGGTCAAAATCACTGTAGAAGCGGACTTTACCAACATTTCCAAAGGAAGCAGCAGGGACAAATAGATAACCACGCCGGTAATCAATATGGAAATAACCGGCGTTTTGTAGCGTTTACTAATAGTAGCGATTTTTTCGGGTATTAATTGATCACGGCTCAGTGCCATGGGATAGCGGGAGGCGGACATAATACCGGCATTGGCAGTAGTAAAAAAAGCCAGCATAGAAGCGGCTATGATCATAATATAGCCAACCGTTCCCATAGTATTTTGGGCTGAATCCGCCACTGGTGTCAGGGACTGGCTAAAAGCAGCGGGACTTAAGGTGCCGGTAATGATAAAAGTCATGATTGTATATAAAATAGTCACAACGATTATTGATGCCAGCATACCGAGTGGAATATTCTTTTTGGGATTGACCACTTCTTCTGAAATGTTGGCTATATTGAGCAATCCTCCGAAAGAAATAAACACAAAACCCGCTGTCACCAGAATATCATTGTAACTGCCGGTTAAAAAGGGCGAAAAATGGGCTATATTGACTTTTGGCAAACTGATAAATATGTATAACACGATCAGCGACAACAAGCCGACAACCATGATTATCTGAAATATAGCCGCTTCCTTTACACCAATGATATTCATTACCACAAAAAAGAGACACAATATCAGGCTGGTGATCAGTGGGCTGATACTGGTATAAAGATACACTATTTCGGAGATTCCGAAAATTGCAAAAGCGCTCTTGAGTGATAAAGTAAACCAACCCAAAAATCCGGATATGGTCCCAAACAATGGCCCTAATGACTTGTTGATAAAATAAAAATCACCCCCCGCTTTAGGCATAGCAGTTGATAATTCGATAATACTTAAAATCCCAAGTAAACCTAATAATCCGGCGATAAAATAGGAAACAAAGACTGCCGGTCCAACCTTTGAAAATGCCAGGCCGGGCAAAATAAAAATTCCGGAACTGATCATCGCCCCGGTAGCTATGCTAAAAACGCCTAAAACAGAAATCTCTTTTTTTAATTCCATTATCACCTCAAAATTTTGATCTAAAATGAAAATAAGTAGTTAATATTTAACAGGCAAGCCATTGAAGAGTTCCTGTTTTATTTTTTTTGATGGTCGTTAAACACTACTCCCTTCAAATGGTCACAGACCTTTGAAATGGAGTTCATATTAATAGTTCAATAATTTTTCAACACACTATGCACTGAAAAATGACGGAATACAGAATAATAAATGTTAAAGGATCACATTTATAAAATATTTTAAATTTATGCATTTAATAAAAAAAATTTGTTTTTTATTTTTAATAATCTATATTTTAGCATGTAAAACGATTACAATAATTACGAGGGGATGAAGTGAAACAGAAAATTGTAACAATATTTATTTTTTTAATTTTTTCAAATATTATTTTTGGTATTGAAAAGCAATTTGTCAATATGAATCCTGACCCAAACGGGGAGCCCTGGTATCTGGACCATTACCAACCGGATCCCGACGCGACATTTCTGTCTGTCAATCAGGTCAAACATATTTTAGCGAAAACCACATCGGATCTGCCTACAAAGATTGACCATTCCTTTTCCACACACATGCGGCCGGTTTTCAACCAGGTTGGCGGTTCCTGCGGATCTGCCTCAAGAATTTGTTATATGTTTGGGTATGAGATAAATAATCATCGCAACCTGGAAGCCGACAATTTACGCACCCAGTATCCGTCACACTTTACCTGGCTGTTAACCGGACAGAACTCCGGTAAAGCGGAGATGGCAATCTTTAACGGTGTTCCCAATGGTCTCTATTATAATGGTAATACCTACTCGACAAAATATGGTGGCAGCGAGGTCGGTTGGCCCTCGAAAGATGAAGCGCCGGATTATGGCTGGATGAATGGCTATAATCGCTGGGAAAACGCTGCCAACAACCGATTACTCAAAAATGAACATATCACCCTCAATTCACCGGAAAATCTGGATCTCCTGAAATCATGGCTATACAATCATCATGGTGACACCACTGATTTTCAGGATGGTGGCGTGGCCGGCGCAGGTATCGCCAGTGGCGGAATGAGCACTGTTACCATACCCTCTGGTCAGTACGAAGCCGGTCAACATATTGTCAAAAACTGGGGTCCACAGGTAGACCATGGCACGACCTGGAGCGGCTATGATGACAGCGTTGGATATGATTTCAATGGCGATGGTAAAATAACCAATGATGAAGATCTCAATAATGATGGCGTGGTCAATATGAAAGACTGGGAACGGGGCGCGCTGATTATGTTGAATTCATGGGGTGCTGGCTGGAAAAATAATGGGACTGTCTACGTTCCCTACCGTTTATTGAAAATCAATAATATGAGCGCGGAATTTTATTATATTCGAAAAAATTATACGCCAAAAAAGATTATGAAAATCAAAATGGATTACAACGAACGCGCTAACCTCAAATTAAGTATTGGTATCGCAACTGATACAACTGCGGAAATTCCCGAAAAAACCATGGTTTGTCATCATTTTAATTATGCCGGGAATGGTGAAGTGCCTATGCTGGGTCGCTGGGCTGATGGTGTGATGCATGATGAACCCATGGAATTTTGCTTTGATCTGACAGATTTACTTGACAATATGGATATCAGCCACGATTATAATTTTTATTTTAAAGCCCTGGCGAAACGATTCACCAGTGGAGAAGGAACAATTTATTCCGTATCTGTGGTGGATTATGAAAATAATCCCAATGGTGAGTTAGAATACTTTGCGGATATTTCAGACTTGCCAATCAATGGCGGTGACATTCACTATATACAGGTGCGAATGCCTGCAGAAACCGGTGACGTACCTGACCAGGTTTACTTGCCGCAATCGGCTATTGCAGTAAATTATGTTGATAGTGAAGAAACCGAAGGCGAAGATGGTGCTGCGATCAACCTGCTGGATGGCGATCCCGGTACAATCTGGCATACCGAATGGTCGGACACAGTTAAGACCTATCCTCATGAATTACAATTAAAACTGGATAAGGAGTATGAACTGACTGCACTGGAATATTTACCCAGACAAAACAGTGAGAATGGCCGCATTGGTGATTATGAAATTTATGTAGCTGATAATGATACAATCTGGGGTGATCCTGTGGCAAGCGGAAGGTTCGCCAATTCTACTGATAAACAACAGGTTGTTTTTGAAGCCAAACAAGGATCTTATCTGCGACTGGTCGCTCTCAACGAAGTCAATGGCAATGATTGGGCCTCCTGTGCCGAAATTAATCTGTTACGGAAGAACAATGTTACCTTAGCTGCCGACAAACCGGTACAGATCGCGGAGGAATTTGAATTACATCAGAACTACCCGAATCCTTTTAATCCCTCAACAACAATATCCTTTTATATACCAAAAACACAGGAATTAACAGTAAAAATTTACAATATTTTGGGTCGTGAAATCACAACACTTACCAATCGTAAATATACTGCCGGTCATCATCAACTTTCATGGGATGCAGGAAATTTTGCCAGCGGGCTCTATTTTTACCAATTGACGGCCGGGCAAACAGTTAGAACCCGCAAAATGTTGCTACAAAAATAGGACAGACGGATGAAGAAACTCAACAAAATACTTTTCTTAATGGCATTCATTTTATTAATGCAAAGCAGCACCAAATTGGAAGCAGCTCTGTCCGACGCTGACCGTGCAAATATGATGAAGCATCTGAAAATACTAAATGAAGAGGGTTGGGTTGATTCGTCGAAAAACATCTGCAATACTATTATTAGCCGATCTACCTATGACTGGCAGGACTGGCACCATTTTTTTGATCACTTTTATAAAACAAATCGTCCCACTAAAAAATTGTGGAATTATCTCGGCTATCCGGCCTATTACTGGTTCAACAATACGGTGCATTACAATGTTCAAAGAAGTCATCTGGATATTTATTCTCATAAAATAGATTCTCTTTTTAATAGGTATCATAAGTTTTTAGCCACATCCATGGTACAGGATTCGACCACGCGGGAAGCCTTATTTGTCTATGTCAATGAATTAGCCAAACTGATTAATAAACCACAGAGTGTCATCGACACTGAACTAAAGGATTCTGTTATTGTCAAAGTTGAACAATGGATTAATGAATACCCTAAATTTTTCAAAAAGAGCAGTGATACAGAACCGTCCAAATTGCCCTATGTCGGTTATATTCGCTGGCAATTTGCCGCGATACTGATTGATCTTCAACCGCTTAGTGTTGATCGTGTGGCACATTTAATTGATCTCCTGGATATAAAAGACCGGTATGCGGAAATATTTAAAAAATATCATATCTATATTGCTGATAACCAGGGCATGCGTGATAAGGATCTCGACTTTATTGATAGGTTTATGGCGCTTATACCGGATACTTTGACGAACCATAAATATCTTTCTAACCGTAACTACTATTATACTGACAAACAGAAATCTCAGGATATCTATAAATCAAAAGGGGCTATAAATACTTTTTCACATATCGGTGGTTACCAGGAAAATTCCTTCCCCGATGATATGACTCCGAAAAGTATTGATGGTTTTTCTGTGGTTGTGGCCCATGAAACCAATCATCGGGTAGATCCGGATTTTATTTACCAACATGAGAGTTGGAATTCACGGCGCCAGCAATTATTAGCGCAAGCTGGAGATGATAATATGCAGTACTTAAGGGGAAATGCCGACTATTTTCAAAACGCCCCGCAGGAGTTTATTGCATCGATCTCCAATCAATGGTTCACCAGTTCCCAGCATACTCTAAACCATGGTATACAACGATTTGAAAAAGGCTATCATGAACCCATTAATCAGTTCCTGTATTTTTGTGACCTCTATGCGGTTGGCGGGGATACGACCCGATTTTATGAAATTGACACCCAGGGAAACATTGATATGACGCACATACCCTTAAGCAGAAATGAACAGGGGTTTATAACAGCAGTGCATTTACCGGATACGACCTATGCTTTCGATGTGGATGACAATGGCAATGTTAATGCTTTTAAGAAAAGTATGACCAGAACTGAAGTTTCACCCAAAGTGAAAACTTTTAATCTGGGCGATAATTACCCAAATCCCTTTAATCCATCCACTACTATTTCTTTTTATGTTCCTAAAACAGAAAAAATTAGACTGACGATTTGCAACCTTCTCGGACAGAAAGTTACCACTCTGGCAAACCGGTATTTTAATGCCGGCACTCACTCCCTGACCTGGCAAGCGGCTAATTTCTCCAGTGGTATTTACTTTTATAAATTAACCGCCGGCAATCATACCAAAATAAAAAAGATGCTGTTGCAAAAATAAAAGGATTTTCTTTTCTCTAAAGGCTACTTGAATTTTAAATAGCCATTTTTTTGTTGAAATTTAACCTGAATAATTCATGAATTTTCAATTTTTTACTTAAATTGTATAAAATTAATAGTTTATCAAGAAAAATTTTTGTGCATTGATTTGGAAAATTCATAGAATGATATTCAGGTTAATCCCGATAGTTTCCGAAGGAAATGTATCGGCGCGAAATGGGCCTTACTCATATTTTATGAATAAGGTTAAAAAAAGCAATGAAAGCCTTGAACTGATCCCGATAGTTTTCAATAGAACATCCGGTCTCTGACTGATGGAAATCGATCGGTGCGAAACATGCATTGTTCATATTTTTTTTGCATATCTTCAATGGTTCTTGCTATTCCATAAGTCATAATTCCAATAAAACATTGTGCATAACGCATAAACCTATTAAATTCCCTATAGTATTTATAGGAAATAACCTGAGCCGTCAATCATAGAAGTTTTCTGCAAATTCCTGGCGGTGATGTTAAATTTTTTTACAGGAGAAGTAATGTATCAATTATCAACCAAAGGAAGATACGGCACCCGGTTAATGTATCAGTTAGCAAAAAACCATGGGAAAGGCCCCATGCTGCTGAAAGATATTGCCAGAATCGAAAATCTCTCGATAAAATATATGGAGCAGATCATTCCGTTATTGAAAAAGGCCGGTTTAATTAAATCCCTGCGAGGTCCCTATGGCGGATACGGTCTACAAAAACCACCGGAAGCGATTAATATGAAAGTCATATTAATCGCTTTGGAAGGTGATATTTCACCGGTCCATTGCGTTGATGAACCGGAAAGTTGCGATCGCAGCAAATTCTGTCCGGCGCGTCAGGTTTGGCATATTATGGAAGAGCAATTAAATGATACATTATCAAAGATTACGCTTCAGGATATGCTTAAAATGGGTAAAGATGAGGGGGAAGGATTGGATGAAAGGTTAACCGAATGAAAAATGTTGTTTCACCCGTTCCGGGTTCTCATTTACTTTTAC
>CAYTLS010000068.1:6105-7956 GCA_964438745.1 uncultured bacterium | reverse complement strand
TCAAGTCTGAATACCGGGAATTTTTTATAGAATAAAGTTCTTTATTGCAATATTGATAGAAACTCTCACCGATTCTTCAACCGTACAAACACATGTTTGATACGACGGTTATCAGAGTCCCGCTCGTCTATCTCAATGTCTTTGGATAGGTATTTCAGCATGGGTGTCAATTTCATGAATCCATAATTCCGCGGATCGAATTCCGGTGACTTTTTGATGATCAGGTTGCCCACATCCCCAAGAAAAGCCCAACCGTCTTCATCACCCAAATCCTCGATACTGTTGAAAATGAGATTCTGGGTCCGCTTATCAATTTTACTGTGTACCTTTTGACCTTGTGTCTTTTTCCGGGTAGTTCGCTTGGAGGTGGTTGGCCCTGTATCCTTTTCCAAAACTTCAATATAAATAAACCGGTCACAAGCTGCAATAAAGGGGGATGGGGTTTTCTTTTCACCAATACCAATCACCTTCATACCCGATTCCCGCAGGCGGGTGGCCAGCCTGGTGAAATCACTGTCTGACGAAATCAGACAAAATCCATTGACTTTTCCCGAATACAAAATATCCATGGCATCAATGATCATGGCGGAATCAGTGGCATTTTTACCGGTGGTATAGCTGTATTGTTGAATCGGAGTGATAGCATTCTCCAGGAGAACACCTTTCCAGCCGGCGACAGTGGGTTTTGTCCAATCGCCATATATTCTTTTGGTAGTGGGTATTCCGTATTTTGCAATTTCCTCCAGCATTCCTTTGATATTGCTGTAGGGAACATTATCGGCGTCAATTAAAACCGCCAACTTCAGGTCTTTGGGTTTTTCTGTATTCATCGGGATTCCTTTTTGTCATTATTATAATGAATAATATAGAGAGATAAATTGGGAATCGAAAGTACTATGAAATATTGATCCCGGCTTAACCTGAATTATTCATATTTTTATGAATATGCAGATTAAGTCATTGAATTTTTACTGCCGGATATTTTTTGTTAAGAGCCTCCAGGCCAACATGAGGATAACTCCCCGGATGTAAAATTTGCCAGCCGAATTTGGTTTTTTTTGTGACAAAGTCAATCGTTACCGTATCCGGTGCTGATATGAATTTTAAGCCGGTAGAATCCTGTATCATCTGACCGATTATGTGATATTCGACAGTGACTGAGCATTTATTCTCTTTGAATTGATTATCCTGAATTTTATACCCGTTGATGACAGAAATTTTGTCCCATGCCGGTATCATAAACGGATTGATCACATAATCCCTAAGCCAATTATTTTGCTGAAGAAATTCCCCGCAATAATCCTTTTGCAGATAGTTTTCAACCAATGATTCCGGGCCTGCGGGTTCACCGGCCTCTATAATCATGGCTAGCATCAATAGTGCTAATAAATATTTCATTTCATCCCTTCAATATTCCAGGGTAAAATCACGGCGTTTTCTTTGTCAAGTTCCGGCTTAACGCGGGTCACAATAATACCGCAATATTTTTTGCGGGAGTAGTCTTTGGCGGCCCATTCGTCAAATTCAGTTTGAAAAGTGGTCATCTTACTGGTGGAAGCTTCGCGGATATACAATTTGCCATCAACTTTTACTGCCAGGATCATGTGTCCGGAGAAGATGTTATCCTTATCTTTGAAAATCATGGCCATGATATCGCCCTGTTGAATATTGTCCTTTATTTTTGGAATATCATTCCAGCGAATATAATCGATGGTATAATCAGCGTCTGGCTTGATGTAGCGCAGGTCAGCCAGACCTTTACCTTTGAAAAATTCAGAGTAGGCAATATGCCGTGTGGTCTGCTCAACATATTGCTCGCCAACTTCTTTGGTTACATCATCAAGTATCCAG
>CAYTLS010000068.1:0-6005 GCA_964438745.1 uncultured bacterium | reverse complement strand
GAATCAATTTCCACGGGTTTCATATTCCGGAGTCGTAATTCTCCGGCAAAACTAATATTAAATAATATTAAAATGACTAATAAGGGTATTGTAATTAATTTTCTCATCTTATCGCTCCCTTTCGGTTTTTTATTCAATCAATTATCAATAAATTATAGCAAATATTTTGAATATAAAAAAGGGCCAACCATGAACATCTATGATAATGTCAAAAAAATGTTAGCCGAAATTCCTGATAATATAACAGTTATCGCAGCTGCAAAAACCCGCAATATCGATGAAGTCAAGGAATCCATTGACGCCGGTATAAGCCATATCGGTGAAAATTATGTTCAGGAGTTGGAATATATCGCCAAAGGAATCGGTGATTATCGCGAAAAGGTAACTATGCATGTGATCGGTCATTTGCAATCCAATAAAATAAATAAAGCGCTGGAGTTTTGTGATATGATCCAAACCATTGATTCCATCAAGCGTGCCCGCAAGGTGAATAAACGGGTGCCGAAATTTCAGGAGCAGCCTGTTCCCGTGCTCATTGAGGTCAACATTGCCGACGAGGATAACAAGCATGGCGTCAGACCTGATTTTGATGAAATTCAATCGATCGCAAGAGTAATAACAGAAATGGAACATATACGACTGGAAGGCTTGATGACCCTCGGTCCCTTTGGTAAAACCGCGGAAGAACTACGGCCCTACTTCAGACAGATGAAAGGGTACTATGATCAACTGATGGAACTGGACTTGCCGAATACCGATATCAAAACGCTTTCTATGGGCATGTCGGAATCCTACAAAGTCGCGATCGAGGAAGGTGCCACCATGGTGAGGTTGGGACGAATACTCTATGGTGAGCGGGACTAGGTTTTTCCCGAAATTGATATTTTTTATAAAGTGAACCTGCTGTGTTGGTTCCTGCATTTAGCACAGTTGATACCGCCCAAAATTATATCAAACTACAACTCTGATTCCCCTTCAGGGAATATCCATTTCGAGTTTTTTTGCACAGGGTTACGCTATGCTTACCCTGTGTTAGGGTATGATTCTCCGTTGGAGAATTTAGTAAGCCTAAAATAATGGTTGACTATGATAGATAGTATTTTTATATGAACGCTGTATTTTATTTCGCAATTGAAATCAGTAACAGGATATTACGGATTACAAATCCGTGTTCCGGAATTACAACCACAAAGTAGTCATTTTGATTAAGGCATCATTCCACTCTACTACTTTTTAATTATAACAACAAAATTCCCGAAGGGAAGACATTATTATAATTAAGGTAGAATAAAAAAGACAACTCCGAAGGAGTGAAACTTACCCTGTGTTGGTCTATGATCCTCCGTTGGAGAATTGAGGTAGAATAATTCCAACAAGAATTCAAACCCGATCAATTTTTCCAGAATATCACCACAATTTATTGTGGTGAATAAGGCAAAAAATGCAACCATAGTAGGCTTCAGCCTACTATCAAAAACCCCGATTCCCGAAGGGAAGATATTATTATATAACCCAACACTAAATAAAAAGACAACTCCGAAGAAGTGACAGAAATAAAAGTTACTTCGGTAGAGTAGAGTGACTAACTTATACAATGAATTCAAATTTTTTAAACACGTTATTTTTTCTAAAATATTTCTTAACTTGGGTAAGTAATTATCAAAAAAACGGAGAATTAAAGAAAAAAATGAAGAGTACCAGTGCCATCAAATCGGTTTGTATTATCATTCTTATTTTTACTTCAATTATCTATGCAACAGAAAAGGATAGGATACGTAAATACAACTCATATGCTCTCTGGGGTCAATTTTCTGTTGGTGGCTTAGACCCGGATATTAAAGTTGAATATCATCCAAGAGGTTTTGTTAAACTGGAAGCCAACGGCTTTTACCGTCGCAAAAACCTGTTGTTATCAGGAGGATATGTCCATTCAGTAACAGAAGCCTGGAAGATTACCAATACCTGGCTGGCCCTGGGATGGGGAAAGTATAATAAGATTGGTGAAATATCAGTTAATGGAGGGATTTCATATTCCGGATGGAGCCATCAGCTTTGGGAGGGTGAACTCATTGAATCAGCGAATAATTTTGGGACGATTTTGAAATTTAATGGCTTACTTCATTTGATTGACGGATTTGCCGGGATTGGGTTGGATTATACAATACAGCACTCACCAGAAATTCAATATAAAACACTGTCTTTTTTTATCGCACTGGGAAACTGGAATTTATAAATATCATTTATAGTCAACACCCAGAATATAATTCCAATAAAACTCTGATTCCCCTTCAGGGAATGTTGAGGGCGAGCTTCTGTGTCACAGGGTTGCGCTTTGCTTACCCTGTGTTAATCTATGATTCTCCATCGGAGAATTGGGGTAGAATAATTCCACCAACAATTCAATCCTAATCATTTTTTTCTGAATAGGAGGCTCTCCCAAAAGGTAGAATTTGTCATCCTTGGAAACTCGAAGGGTGACCTGTGAGGCGAAGCTCTGTGAAGACAGACTTCGAAATTGCGCTTCATCCTCATAAACTGTCTACTTCCCTGATTCATCAGGGCAGGCTAGGCTCAGTATGACAGTGGAGGTGGGCTTTTGGGACAGCCTCAATATGTTGAACAATGCAATTATAGAAGGCTTCAGTCTACTTTCAAAAACCCAGATTCCCGAAGGGAAGACATTATTATATAATTGATAAAAAGACAACTCCGAAGGAGTGAAATAAACAGTTTTATTCAGAGAGACTTTGAAATTCCATGCAACTCCTCTAAATTCACAAACAAGATATTTTGGAGTAAGAAAATGCGATTGTCCGGACAACTATTGTTAGTATTATTATCATTCATTTTAATGGGAGTTATTTCCTGCGAAAAAAATACTGTCTTGCAGGATAAAACCATCTTGATCGATCCCGGCCATGGTGGTACAGCCGCCACAGATACATTCCGGGTTGGCCCGGGTGGTGAACGGGAAGAATGGATCAATTTACGGGTGGCAAAGCATCTGCGAGAACTGCTGACAGCGCAAGGCGCGACAGTCATCATGACCCGCCATGAAGATGTTGCTGTGGGATTGAAAGAGCGGGCATTAATGGCAATTGATAATAATGCTGATGTCTTTATTTCGATTCATCACAATGCCACAGCTGATTCTTCCGTCAATTTCCCGATTGTTTATTATCACGCAAATGCTTCGGAGAATCAGGCCAGTGTTCAATTGGGTGAAATTGTGATCAACCATATAAAAAACGAAATGTATTCCAAAAATACACCGGTTAGCCTGGTTTCGGATCATGTGATCTTTCCCACCAGCGGTGCGGCGGTTCTGCGGCATTCCTATGGTATTCCCGGTATTATCGGGGAAGCATCCTTTTTTACAAATCCGGCTGAAGAGGAGCGCTTAACCGATAGCACATATAATAAAAAAGAAGCCAGGGCCTATTTTTATACTTTGCAGGAATTCTTTGAGCAACGAGCTTTACCCATTACAGAAAAATACGCCACAATTAAAATATCACCTTTTTCTGTTCTCCAGGAAGGCGGCAGAATGAGTGATGTCGCCCGCTTGTGGCAACAGGATTTTTATAAGGGGGAGCATCTGTTTGAAACTGAGAATCGAGATTCATTGTCAAAAGCCTTGGAATTTTTCACCCGGTCCGCCCGTTCTTTTCCCGATTCCTGGTTAGCACCGGCAGCCCATTGTTACCGGTTGCGAATTATGAAAAAGCTGGGGGAACCCCAAAAAGCAGAAACGGTAAGGCAACGACTGACTGAATTTTATCCCCTCTATAATAATGAACGATAGTATCATTTGATAGTATCATGATGAGAGAATATTGATGAATATGTCCAGACTATCTATAATATTACTATTTCTTGTTTGTCTTTCGATGCACCATTGCACACACTATTATTATGCGCCGAATGCTCACAGTGTCCCATTATTTGAAGAAAAAAATGAGTTAAAGATGCAACTCTCACGATCTGGTGGCGAAGAATTTGAGGGGTTTGATTTTTCAATGGCCTATGCGTTTAGTGATAATGTCGCTTTTATGACCAATGGTTTTATAGCGTCTGGTGGCAGTAATAATAATTGGGGCCGCGGAAGATTTCTTGAAATGGGTTTTGGCTATTTTAATACCACCCCTGACGGTATCATTTATGAATTATATAGCGGATTCGGCACCGGTTTTGTAAAGAGCAAATATGATATTCAAAAAACGTCGCTGGTCAATTTCAACCGCTTTTTTATTCAGCCGAATATTGGCTACAAGATCGGTTTTTTTGAACTGGCCATGTCCACCCGGCTTTGCTTGCTAAATTTTTATAATATCGATTACTCTGCAACTCTTTCAGATGTTCACCTGGAAGAGCTGGATCATCTGTCACAAAATCGTCTATCGGCATTAGCTGAGCCAGCGCTTACGTTTCGATTTGGTACGGAACCGGTAATGTTGCATTTTCAATTGGTTCATTCCCAAAACCTGACCAGCCCAACCCTAAAACAAGAAACTATTAATTTTAATCTGGGATTGTTTCTGTCATTCTGAAAGACCAATCGTTTTTTTAAATGGGCTTTCTATGAGTAGACACAATTAATGCTTATATTCAATTTTAGTCATGGCGTTTGAAGCAGACTGTCAGCAAAAAAAATCAATTCAGGAGGCACAATGATATCAAAACAAAATTTTATATTACTTGCAATACTAATAAGCTTTGGAGCAATTATGTCAGCACAGATCAGAGGATCGAAAGTCGGACTGTTTGAGACCTTTATCAATATTGGCGAGCCGGGATTTCCGGGGGAAGTCAATTACAGTCAGCCGCAACAGAAATATACCTTGACAGGTTCCGGCGCCAACATATGGAATGACCGGGACAGCTTTTCCTTTTTATCCCAAGCAATGAAGGGGGATTTTATTTTGCAGGCGCGGATAAAATTTTCAGGTGAAGGTCATGAACCTCATCGAAAAGCCGGTATCATGTTCCGGGAATCCATGGCACCAGACGCTGCTATGGTAGCCTGTACCATCCATGGCGACGGCCTGACATCCTTACAATACCGCAAGACCACAGGTAGTAATGTAGAAGAAGTTCAGTTTGAGTTAAAAGGACCGGAGATGATCCAGTTAGAGAAAAAAGGGAACGTTTATATTATGTCTGTGGCGCCTTTTGGGGAGGTTTACCAGAGACAGAGGATAGATTCTCTGACAATTGGCAATGATCTCCAGGCCGGTCTTTTTATTTGTTCGCATAATGATGATTATCAAGAGACAGTAGAATTTACCAATACCCGGCTCTATAATACCGCCCCGGATGATCTGGTCCAGTACGAAGAATATTTGGGCAGTTACCTGGAGATCATGGATATTGAAACCGGCCATCGTGAAGTCGTCGGCTCATCTGCCGGATCCTGGCAGGCACCAAATTGGACACCTAGTGGTAAGACACTGATCTATAATGCCGATGGATTATTGTATAATTTTGATATCGTGACCGGTATTTCCACGGAACTGAATACCGGTTTCGCCACCGGCAATAATAATGACCACGTCTTGACCTTTGATGGTACAATGCTGGGAATCAGTCATCATGATGAAGCGAATGCGTATCAATCGTCCGTCTATACCCTGCCAGTGACCGGTGGTACGCCCAAAGAAATTACGACAAAAACACCTTCCTACCTGCATGGCTGGTCACCGGATAATCAATATTTAGTTTATACCGCGGAAAGAAAGGGTAACTTTGACATTTATAGAATTCCGGCAAAAGGAGGTAAGGAGATTCGGCTGACAAGCGCGCAGGGCCTGGACGACGGCTCTGAATATTCACCCGATGGAAAGTATATCTATTTCTGTTCTACCCGTACCGGCACTATGCAAATCTGGCGCATGGATGCAGACGGCAAGAACCAGACACAACTCACTTTTGATGAATTGAATGACTGGTTTCCCCATGTTTCTCCTGATAACAAATGGTTGGCTTATGTTTCCTTTCCGGCGGAT
>CAYTLS010000067.1:0-7959 GCA_964438745.1 uncultured bacterium | reverse complement strand
GCAAGACATTAATTTATAGCTGAATAATTACAAAAAATGATATTTTAAGAAAGACCCAAACTATGATGAAAATCCAAAAAATTACTAAAAACAAAAAACAATTCCTTGATTTATTGTTGCTGGCCGACGAGCAAGAGGATATGATTGATAAGTATTTACCGGACGGAGATTTGTTTGCGTTGTATGATGATGATTTGAAAAGTGTTTGCGTTGTCGTGCCTGTGAATAGCGAAACCTGCGAATTGAAAAACATTGCAACCTATGAGAAATATCAAGGCCGGGGATACGGCAGAGCATTGATAAAGTTCATTTCTGATTTCTACAAAAAGGACTACAAAACAATGCTGGTAGGGACCGGCGAAACGCCGGCTATCCTGTCCTTTTATGAAAAGAGTGGTTTTACAATATCACACCGGTTAAAGAATTTTTTCACCGACAATTACGACCACCCGATGTTTGAGGGCGACATTCAACTTGTTGATATGATCTATCTGCAAAAGAATTTATAAAAATAACATAAATAATCCGCCCTCCTGCTAATATTTTTTAATCATCAGCCCTTTAAGTATTACTTTTAATTTTATATATTACACTAACTACTCTGGTAGTGAAATTGATAGTTATTTTTTATACACAATATTCAGTGTATGGGATGAGGCACAAAAACTGATTTTAGATTTTTTGAATGAAAATCTAATTTGTCAATGACCGAAATACAATTCCTAGTTGACAAAAAGGAGAATTAAATAAAAATGGCAAATAACAATTCAGCCCTTGAGCAACTAAAAATTTTCCTGAATGAACTCTTCCAGTTCAATTCACAGGACCTGGATTTTGGTGTTTATAAAATACTGCATTATAAAAGCAAAGAGATAAAAGATTTCATTGATAATTTGCTTGTCCAAAAAGTGAAAGAACAATTGCGGACACTTTCGAATGTCGAAGCAAATAAAGTAAATGAAGAGTTAGACATCTTTGAAAAAATGCCTTCAATAAAAAATTGGCTTAAAGCAATTGAGAAAAAAGATAAAACCAGGCTGGAAATCTACGAAAAAGATTACAAGGATGAGATTCAGCAATACAAAATACTAAAATCCAAAGCGACCGAATCCAATATCGCTGTCGAAACCGAAAACCATATCTATAATCACCTGACCCTATTCTTTTCCCGCTATTATGACACCGGCGATTTTATCAGTCAACGCCGATTTGGTAAAAATGAAAAATATGTGGTCCCTTACAATGGAGAAGAAACCCATTTTTATTGGGCTAACCATGACCAATATTACATTAAATCTTCTGAAACCTTTCAGAAGTACGCTTTTAAAATTACTACTCCTCAAGATAGCATGGTGGTTAACTTCAAACTCACTTCAGCACAGCTTGAGCAGGGAAATGTAAAATCCGATGAACCCAATTATTTTATCCTGTCGGAAAAAGAACCTGAAATCGGTGAAAAAGAAACAACCTTCTTTTTTGAGTACCGCCCACTGACTGAGGAGGAAAAGAAAACCTTTAAAGGCAATAACAAACAGGATATATTGAATGAACGCGCGTTTGAGACTTTAGAAAGCAAATACGGCAAAAATATCGTTTTAGCCAAACTTTGGGATACTGATAAAGATGACAAAACTCTGCTACAAAAAAAACTAAACCACTATACTAAAAAAAATAAATATGATTTTTTTATTCATAAAAACCTGAAAGGCTTTTTGCAACGTGAGTTGGATTATTATATAAAATCGGAACTCATCAATGTGGAAGATCTGTATGTCACTGAAGTAGACTCTTATTTCGACCGCTTAAAGCACAATGTGAAAACCATCAAGGTTTTCAAAAACATTGCTGATACGATAATCGACTTTGTCAGCCAGATTGAAGACTTTCAGAAAAAACTCTGGGAGAAAAAGAAATTTGTGTTGAGTACCGAATGGGTCATTACTATTGACCGCCTGGTGGAATATATCGGCGAAGCAGCAGCTAGACCCATTCTGGAAGAAGTGATCAAAAATGAAAAGCAGATAGCAGAGTGGAAAGACCTGTTTGGTGCAGAAAATATCCCTAAAACCCTGACAATTGAGGCCCTGAAAGCTGATTTATATAACTGGCTGAAATTACCGATTGATACAGTACATTTTTCTAAAAAGTTTAAAACAGTATTGTTGAATGAATTATCAGAAAAGATTGAGCTAGAGGAGAAAGCCGATGGACTGATAATGCATTCGGATAATTATCATGGGTTACAAAATATACAAAATAAATACAATGCTAAGGTTCAAGGTATATATATTGACCCACCATATAATACTGATTCTTCTGCAATTATCTATAAAAATGATTACAAAAAATCATCTTTTGCTTCTTTCATAGAAATTAGAATTGAAATAGCAAAAAATATTCTTACGACAGATGGTATGATTTCAGTCGCAATTGATGATGAAGAATTATTGACATTAAGAATGATCTTGAATAATCATTTTTTAAAAAATATTGGTTTTGCTTTAGTAAGATCAAATCCAGTAGGAAGAAAAACAAAAGGAAAATTTACGCCGAATCATGAATATGCATTATTTTATTCTGATTCTAATTCAACCACCCCCTTTCCTTTACCTAAAGAGGGGGAAAAATTAAAAAGATACCCAAATGAAGATGAAAACGGAAGATATTCTTGGCTAAACTTTATTCGCGCTGGTAGCAATGATAAACGAGAAGATAGCCCGAGAATGTATTATCCTATTATTGTTACTTCAAATAATAAAATTAGAATTCCTAAAATTGAATGGAATGAAGAAAAAAGAGAATATACCTTAAAAGAAAAAATTGGAAAAGATGAAGAAATTGTATATCCGGATAAAATTGAAAATGGAGTTCTAATTCAAAAGAATTGGCAAAGAGGTTATAAAAGGGTAAAAAAAGAATATGATGAATATCGAATTAGAAGGTTAGAAAGTGGTATAAGCATTGACTTTAAGGCAAGAATGGATGAAACTGCTCTTCCGAATACATGGTGGGATAAAGGTAAATATGCATCATCTAATCATGGAGCCGCCGAAATGAAAGCTTTATTTGGGTATTCAAAATTTGACTATCCAAAATCAAGAAGATTAGTAGAAGATTGTATTCGAGTTATAGGTGCAGTTAAAAAAGATGCCATAATAATTGATTTTTTCCCTGGATCTGGAACTACATTTCATGCATTACAAACCCTAAAACAAGAATTAAATAATAATCAAAAATCAATAATAATTGAACAAGGTAAATATTTATATACAGTTATATTACCCCGCATAAAAAAAGTCGCCTACACTTTTGACTGGAAAGAAGGCAAACCCAAAAATGGCAGTATGAACGGCCTCGGTGTATTCTTCAAATATCAGCGGTTGGAGCAATACGAAGAAGCCCTGGAAAACATTGCTTTTACAGCCAATGAAGAAGCCCAGCAGCAAGCCTTAGCATTTGAACAGTACATTCCCAAATACATGCTGGGATTTGAAACCAAAAACAGTCAGACACTGGTCAATACAACAGCCATGAAAGACCCCTGGGATTATAAATTGAAAGTGTGGGACGGGTTTAACTATGATAGCGAAGAGGCTGTTGATCTGGTGGAAACCTTTAATTACCTCATTGGACTTCATATGCAGAAATGCATTACCAAAGAATTGAACGGAAGAAAATATCAATTTGTCTACGGCCACAACAATGCCAATAAACAGATACTGGTGGTTTGGCGCAGCGTAAAAGAGTGGCAATTGGAGGATTACAAAGCCGATCGTGAGGCATTGACCAAAGAATTCAAAAACTACAACTACGACTTGCTTTACATTAATGAACAGGCACATATTAACGGGTATCAGCCCATTGAAGAAGTGTTTAAAAATAAAATGTTACCATAATTATGCAACTTAATAAATACCTCATATTATTTCGTTATATACTCGGACAGTTTGGCTATGATACTTTTGAAGAACTGCGCGATGATTTTAATAACAAAGCAACCGGGACAAGTTCAACGGGATATACTTTTTTTGCAGGGGCAATCATGTCCAACCCAAATAAAAAAGTAGAAGACAGCCTGATTCAGACCTACGATGACGCAATCCAGGGTTATGAAAAAAAACTAAGGGAAAACAGGGCTGAGCCCTTTTTCTCTTTCAAATATTACCAGTGGTTGGCGCTACTTTTCACTGAATACTTTTTTGATCATTACAGCAATCAGAAAGAAAACTTAATCAATGCCTTAAATACATTATTAGAATCAGAAACCGACATTCAAAACATTGAACACTTTACGGAAAAAGACCTAAAAAAACTAGCCTATTGGATGGCAACCGGAAGTGGCAAAACATTAATCATGCATTGTAATTACTGGCAGGCGACCAAATATTTTAAAAAGGATTGGGAAAACATTATTTTGATAACGCCAAACGAAGGATTGAGCCGCCAGCATTACGAGAGTTTTATGGAAAGCGGGATTGATGCTAAACTCTATTCAGGCAGTGAAGAAAGTCTGAAAACCAATGAAGACGAAGTATTAATTTTAGAAATTACCAAACTGACAAAAGATAAAGAAGGCGAAGGCGTCAGTGTTGATGTGGATTATTTTTCCGAATCAAAAAACCTTGTTTTCATTGATGAAGGTCATAAAGGGTCAAAATCAGCAGAACAAACCTGGAAGACCCTTCGTCAGCATTTAACCCGTGGCGAAGGATCGTTTACCTTTGAATATTCCGCCACCTTTGGACAGGTTATCGAAATTCCTTCGGAACGACTATTTAATAACTATTTGGATTTAAAAAATAGTGATAGCAATGATTTAACAGACTCCAATAAAAAAACGATATTAAAAGTATCACTTCACAATGAATATGTTAAATCCATTATATTTGATTATTCCTATCGCCATTTTTACAGTGACGGATACGGAAAGGATTTCAGTGTTTTTAACCTGGATGTCACCAATGAATACAGCGATGAGCAGAATAGCCTTTTACTGACCGGTAGTTTGCTGGGGTTTTACGAGCAGTTGATACTATTTGAAGAATATCAGGATGAATTACGACAATACAATGTTGAAAAACCACTCTGGGTTTTTGTGGGAAGTAGTGTCATCAGCTCAAATGGCTCAAGCAAACTTAATAAAGGAGATCAGCAGAGTGTTTCCGATGTAACAAAAATTGTAAATTACTTCAAGTTTATTCTTTCTTCACCTCAGAAACTGCAACAACAAATTGATAAAATTCTTTCTGAACAATCGGATTTAAGAGATAAAGAGGGCGATGATATTTTCAAACCCCGATTTCAATATCTAAAAAACAACAGGCCCATTGCAGAAAAAATATTGAATAAGGTTTTTAACGGTTTGGGCAGTCTTGAAGGTTTTCATGTAAAACAAGCAGACGGTGAAATAGCTCTGAAAACCAAGACCAGTGATAATTATTTTGCGGTTATCAATATTGGTGATGTTCCCAAATATGCAAAGAAACTGGCAGCAGATACTGATGGTGAATTAAGTATTCAGGATGACAATTTTACCAAGTCGCTGTTTCAGACAATTTCAGAAACAAACTCGACAATCAACATATTAATCGGCGCTAAGAAATTTATTGAAGGATGGAATTCCTGGCGTGTTTCCAGCATGGGCTTAATGAACATGGGCAAAAACGAAGGAACACAGATTATTCAGTTGTTTGGCCGGGGCGTTCGACTAAAAGGAAAAGACTTCTCTCTGAAACGAGAAGAGGCAAGCGCCCCATACTACATCAGAGCTTTACAAAATATTTCAATTATGGGTTTAAATGCGGCTTATATGAATCGCTTTCTGGCTGAGATTGAAAACGAAGTTCCGGAATATACAGAATATCCAATTGATATTAAATTGAATAAAGCAGAAAAATGGAACCGTCAAATTATGACTTTTCGGAAACAGGAAGATAAGGATTTTAAGGAAGAAATAGTTGAACTGGAATATAATAGACAAATAGCCCGGCGTGTTACAATAGATTTACGAAACAAAGTCAGTATCGCGGTTGGTGGCTTTAATTCCCAGGTAGCCGAAGATACTGAGAATTATTTTGAGAATTTTCTAAAACAATTCATCAATTTTATTGATATAAAAGCAATTGAACTGGAAGCAAATAGATACAAATTAATCAAAGGTTTTAATAATTTAATAATAAACACAACTGCCATTGAGAAACTTATTACCGATAGCAATTTTAATCTTCATAGTCATAAAGGTCAATTTGGTATAAATGAAGCAATATCAGGCAAGGTACATTCTGTCGCAGTCAGTTTGGTAAAAGATTATATCAAAAAGTTCTATGCTGTTAAAGAAAAAGAGTTTTTATCACAATATTTAACCTATGACTTGCTTGACTATGAAACTCATGCAGATATGTTTCCTGCCGCACATCAAATGATTGTTAAGGTGCCCAAAAAATATCATACTTTTATTGAAGAATTGAAAAAAAACATTACAGAAATGTATACTAATGATACAAAAACGCTTCCGTCAATACATTTTGATAAACACTTATATTCACCAATTGCATCTTTCGCAGAAGGTAAAAAATACAAGGAAATTAAAACCGTTCCAACCCGCCTGAATAAAGGCGAAAGAGATTTCCTTAAACATTTACGGGAATTTGTAATAGAGACCAATTTGTTTGAAGGGAAGGAAATATTTGTTCTTAGAAATCTATCCGTAAAGGGAATTGGTTTTTTTATGGAAAATTCCTCTTTTTATCCTGATTTCATATTGTGGGTCGTTGATGATAAAATGCAACATATTTATTTCCTTGATCCCAAAGGTATTTTACTTGGCGACAACCATTTTAATAATCCCAAAATATTGTGGTGTAAAGACTCTGCCCCCGAATTGGAACAAAAAATTCAGCAGGAATTAACCAAAGATAAACAGGATATTTCAGTGACAGTTTCTGCTTTTATTCTATCTAATACAGCCTTTAATGAAGTTCGTGAAAGATGGGGTGAAGGAACCGGAACGACAAAAGAAGACTTTGCAAACAATAATGTTTTATTCATAGAAAATAACAAAGATTATTTGTTTAAAATATTTGAAAATTTGCAGGAATGATAGCATATGCTTCATGGTCTTTCTCATTGGCAGGCTTCATAACCTGAAACGCAAATAAAAATCTGCCACTACTCATGCAATTTACCGTTATGTCATACAAAAAAACAGTACTGCTAAATGAATAAAACTGAATTAGAAAAAATATTAAGAATGAAAAGTGTCGATGAACTGAATATTGAGTTGATTACACTTTTTGAAAACTTTAAGGTTGTTCAGGACTATTTTGATTTAAAATATAAGAGTCAAACTAAGACTTCGATTCTAAAAAAATATAAACACAAGATTGACAAAGCAATTTACCCTGATTGGGAATTTAATGAGGGCTTAAATCTGGAGTTGGTCGAAGAAATATTAGAAGGATTTTCAAACATTACACCAAAGCTGAAGTATCAAATTGAATTAGAACTTTATGCATTAGAAGCTGGAAACAAGTGTGCCAATGATATGGGAGGTGATTATGGAGAAGATTATTATTTGTTTTTTGAGGAAATATTTGAACAGACATTAAACAAATACACAAATATTAATATGAATCAGTCAATTACAAAAAAAATTGAACGTATTTTAGGATCAGCATTTGAAGGTTATGGACATAAAGATACTCTCGAAGATTTGTGGAAGGAATTCAATAATTAAAGATGAAAAAAAAGAAGCAGAGCAGCAAACCAAATACACGTAACCGTTAGCAGAAAAAAGGTAACACAATGGAAAATAAAACCTGACCAATTAGGAAACAATGATATGATGAAAATCCAAAAAATTACTAAAAACAAAAAACAGTTCCTTGATTTATTGTTGCTGGCCGACGAGCAGGAAGATATGATTGACAAATATTTGCCTGACGGAGATTTGTTTGCGTT
>CAYTLS010000066.1:0-7989 GCA_964438745.1 uncultured bacterium | reverse complement strand
CAGGTCTTTGTAGGCTTGTTCATTTCTTCTTTTTAAATATTTCAGAAGTTTTTTACGTCTGTTTACAAGCACCAGTAGTCCTCTTTTTGATCCTTGATCCTTAGGATTAATTTTAAAATGTTCTGTTAAATTTTTAATTCTTTCAGTTAATAGTGCAACCTGAGTTTCGGTTGATCCTGGATTGCCTGAAAACTCTTCAATGATTTGTGTCTTTTTTTCTTTTGTTATCGACATTTTGTTTGTCCTCCATTCATCTAATTATATTGTTTTATTAATTTCAAACCATTCTGTTTATCTATTCTCATTTGTTCTATCAAAGCTTCCTGTGTGTTATATTTTATTTCATCCCGCATACGGTGCAATATAGTCACCTCAATCGGTAAATTGTAGAGATTAACATCTTTCTCATAGTAAATAAATATTTCAATCACCAAATCACTTTCATCAAAAGTCGGACGAACTCCTATATTGCAAAGACCGAATTTTTCCCGTCGATCGATGATCACTTTTGTCAGATAAATTCCTTTGGCCGGTACCAGTTTTCGGGGATTATCAATTTCGACATTTGCGGTTGGAAATCCCATTCCGGTACCGCGTCCCGATCCATGGACAATTCTGCCGGAAAAATGATATTTGTATCCCAATGCCTGCTCAGCGGCAGATAAATCCCCCTGCTTTAAGTAATTTCGTATTTTGGAAGAACTGACAACTTGACCGTTTATTTGGACCGCCTGAATATGGACAACATCAAACTGATATTTTTCTCCACACTGAAGCATCAATTCGATTCCACCTTTACGGGCTTTTCCAAACCGAAAATCATAGCCGACAACAACACTGCCCGCACCAATTTTTTCAACGATAAGTTCTTTGAGGAATTCTTCCGGCGCCACGGATAAGAACTCCGGGTCGGTTTCCAAATAGAGGATCCCATCAATTTCTGTCTCTTCGAGTAGAATATTTTTTTCTTCATTAGTGGTCAGAATCGGAAGTGGCTGACCATTTTTCAGTTCAGCAAAGACATTTTTAGGATGCCTGTCAAAGGTGACTAATAAGGATTTCGTATTTGTCCTTTTAGCTTCACGAATACAGGTGTTTATAATTTTTCGGTGTCCGTAATGTATACCGTCAAAATTTCCAATACAAACCACTGCATTGGAAAAATTTTTCGTTAAATTTTCTACACCAAAAATTACCTTCATATCAATTAATACTTACCTCTTCAGTATTCATTAAAATTCGTTTTTCATCTGTCAATGCTTTGTCAAGCTGATCAAAATCAGCAGCATTAGCCAGCGTATATTCACCGATGGATTCCCGGGTCAGTTGTTCCAGATATCCAACAGTGCCAAATGTCTCAGCAATTTCTTCTCCCAGTACCCGTATATAGGTACCGCTGGAACACTCTACCTGGATTTCAATTTTATTGTCATCAATTTTTTTCAATACCAATTTATAAATTTCAACCTTTTTAGGCTTAAGTTCAACCTTAATTCCTTTTCTGGCATATTTATATGCCGGACGGCCATTGACCTTTTTTGCTGAGTACTGTGGGGGCATCTGTTCATACACACCCACAAATTTATCGGCGGTTTTTTTAAGCATTTCATCAGAGATTTCAGGAATCTTCATTTCCTTGACGACCTGTCCTTCAATATCTCCGGTGTCCCGTTGGTTTCCCAATACCAAAACAGCGCGATAGATTTTTGACTTTTGCAAAATTTCATTCATCTGCCTGGTAGCTCCCCGACCAATCAAGATAATCAATACCCCATCAGCAAAGGGATCTAATGTTCCACCATGCCCAACTTTTTTAAAATCTAGAATTTTCTTAACCCGGCGGACTACATCGTAGGAACTTTTACCTACCGGTTTATTAACACTCAATATTTTAGCTATTTTGCCTATTTTCTTCCTCTTTGTGTACCTGATCGATCAGTTTATCAATTTTTTCTGCATAATCCAGTGAATCATCCAGTACAAACTCTATTTCCGGCACATGACGAAACCGGACAGCATTACCAAGATACCCCCGAACAGCGCCGGTTTTTCTTTGCAGAAGGGCCAATTTTTTTTCCTTTTTCTCCGGTGTATCTTCATAAATACTGACATATATTTTGGCATAACGCAGATCAGCCGAGCATTTGACTTTTGAGACTGTAATAAATCCAAGGTTAGTGTCAAATATCTCTTTACTCAGTATCGTGCTGACGGTTCTTTTTATTTCTTCCTGTACTTTTTTTATTCGTATCTTAGCCATTATAACATTTCCATAATTCTGTTTGACAATAAAACATCAAAATTTTGGCAAATAAAATTCTCGGTATCAGTCAAAACCCGGTGGCATCTTGAAGATTGATTTGACAGGGTGACCACACCAACATGGGCCTTTCCAAAGGAATCCTGGTCTGAAAGTTCAGAAAATGAGACATTATACTTTTTTCTGACCTGATTTGTAATTCTTTTCAGCAGGGATCGTTTGTCTTTGAGCGAATTAGTGTTCGGGAGCAACATTTCCATTTGTAAAAGTCCGATTGTCATTGATGAACTATTCCAACTTTCTCTTCACAGATTTAATTTCAAAGCCCTCGATAATATCCCCTTCAGTATAATTATTATAGCCTTCCAGGTTAATACCACACTCAAAGCCTTCTTTAACACTTTTGACATCATCTTTAAAACGCTTAATAGTCACAATTTCACCCGTGTGAATCTCTTCTCCGTCACGGATCAGGCGTCCCATTGTATTTCTATACAGTTCTCCTTTTGTAACATAGGAACCGGCAATATTACCAATATTGGGCACTTTGATAACCATACGCACTTCTGCCCGGCCGGTTTTTTCTTCCACCTTATCCGGTGTCAGCATACCTTCCAGAGCGCTCTTCACATCATCCTGCAATTCATAAATTACACGATATCTGCGAATTTCTACATTTTCCTTTTTTGCCAATTCTTTCACTTTAGGATTAGCAGTTACATTAAAACCGATAACAATCGAATCTGAAGCCTTTGCCAGCAACACATCATTTTCACTAATATGACCGGCAGCTTTATGTTTAATGGCCACTGATACTTCCTTATTACCCAATTTCCCGAGTACTTCCGAAAGCGCTTCAACGGAGCCATCCACGTCGGCTTTTAGAATAACATTAAGTGTTTTCACATTGCCTTCTGCAATACGCGCGGAAATAGCATCGAGAGAGAAGACCTGCTTCTGCTGTCTATGCTGCTGTTCCCGAAGGATCTTCTGCCGTTCGGAAGCGATCTTACGCGCTTCTTTTTCATTTTCGACACCGGCAAAAATATCAGCCAATTTCGGCACTATATCAAATCCAACCACCCGTACCGGTTGTCCCGGCTTTACAATATCCAACTTTTTACCAATTTCGTTGAATAAAACTCGAACACGACCAAAAGCAGCACCACAAACAAAGGGGTCTCCCACTTTCAGAGTACCCTTTTGTAAGACAACTGTGGCGATGGGTCCATGTCGATTATCAACACGGGCTTCAATGACAGTCCCTTTCGCCTGGGTATCAGGATTAGCTTTTAATTCCAGTATTTCCGCTTCCAGGAGAATCAGTTCCAGCAGATAGTCGATACCCTCTCCTGTCTTAGCAGATACATTGGCAGTTTGAATTTCACCGCCCCAGCTTTCCACTAATACACCATGTTCTGACAATTCACGTTTACACCGTTCCACATCAGCAGCAGGCTTATCGACCTTATTGATCGCAACAATCATCGGTACTTCAGCTGATTTTGCGTGGTTAATCGCTTCTATGGTTCGTGGCATGACGCCATCATCTGCAGCGACGATCAAAACCACAATATCAGTAACCTGGGCACCACGAGCACGCATTGCGGTAAATGCTTCGTGTCCCGGTGTATCCAGAAATGTAATTTTTTCTTCATTATCCAACTGAACCTGGTAGGCCCCGATATGCTGTGTAATCCCACCGGATTCTCCGCCAACCACATTGGTTTTACGTATATAATCCAGTAAAGTGGTTTTACCATGATCCACATGTCCCATAATCGCAACAATAGGACTGCGTTTTTCTGCATTTTCCAGATCTTCCTGGCTTTCTTCAATTTTCAGCACTTCTTCGCCATACTGTTTGAGCTGCTCGGCTTCATAGTCGAATTCCGCCGCGATTAGCTGGATTGTCTCAAAATCTAGACGCTGATTGATGGTTACAAACATTCCCAGTGATATACAATGCTTGATGACCTCAGAGGGGTCAACATCGAGCTGTTTCGCAAGGTCCTCAACAGTAGCGTATTCACTGATTTTGATTACTCTTTGTTCATCAATCTCTTCGTCTTCTTTTTTCTTTTTCTTATATTTTTTCTTGGTTGACTTTTGTCCCATTTTCGCCATGGTTTTCTTGATGGCTTGTTCGACTTTTTCCTGATCAACTTTTTTATTATGTTTTTTCTTACTCTTTTTCTTTTTACGGGATTTTCCACTCAGGTCTTTTTCAATATCCTGGATAGATACGCGTTTCAGTTTTTTGCCTTTTGTAGCCGGGCTTTTTTCTTCTTTTGCTTTTTTAACATGGCTCTTACTTTTGCTTTCTTCGCCGCGTGAAACTTCAGTGGCTGGTTTTTCCCGTTTGCTCTTGTCTCTCGGGGTTTCAGTGGTCTTTTTAAGCGGAATCTTTTTCTTTTCTGGTTTTCTTGATTCAGTTTTACCCTTTTGAGTTTTGGCTTCTACTATTTTTTTAGATGTTTTTTTCGGTTTTTCTGTATCCAGTGTGTCTTTATATATATCTTTAGCCGATGACATAATAAATTCAGAGGCATTTTCAACGAAGTCGCCGGATTGTTTTGAAGCATCTTCAAGGATTTCCTTTTGGATTTTCTGGGCTTCCTGTCGGGCCTGTTCTTCTTCTTTTCGTTTTTTTTCAGCTTCTTTTCTGGCTTTTTCTTTATTGATCCGTTCGACAACATCTTTCTCTTTTGAAAAATTCCGAAGGATCTTGAAATATACATCTTCATCTACTGCTGCATTGATTCCAGTACATGGGATGTCTTCTTTTTTTAAGAACTTAATTATTTCAATATGTGAAATGTTAAGCTCCTTGGCGATATGAAATATTCTTCTTTTTTTCATCTTATCCTTATTGACCATACCTCTTTTTTGAAAAATTTACACTAGTAAATTTTCTGTATTATCGTCATCATCTTCATCTTTATCATAATTTGGAAGTACTGATTCATCAGGAATCTGATCCATGATGGATTCCGGTGTTTCTTCCACCTCTTCAGTTTCTTCATCTTCTTCGAAAGAGGCATTCTTTTCTTCTATTTGAGATTTTGTTTCTTGGATCCGCTGCATTTTTTCCAGCGCTTTTTCGATTTTGTTACTCAGGGGCTCAATTTTTCCTTCATCAAAATTAGGAATACTTTTCAGTTCCTTCATGCTGGCGGACAAAAATTCTTCAGCAGTTTCAATGCCGACGGAATAAAGAACCTTCCAATCCTGTTCATCAATAGCATCGATTTCTTCCAGGTATAGAGTCTCCTCATCGCTTCCTTCATAATCAGACCGCTTGATCGCATCAATGGAATAACCGGTAACCCGTGATGCAAGGCGTATGTTCTGACCGGCTTTGCCAATGGCGACTGAAATATCATCATCTTCAAAAATAGCTAAGGCGGATTTCTTTTCTTCATCAATTTCCAGCATATAGGGCTTAGCCGGTGACAACGCACGTGTAATCACGATTTCCGGTTCCCTGCTGTAATTGATAATGTCAATTTTTTCATTGTTCAGTTCTCGTACAATAGCCTGAATACGGCTACCCTTAATACCAACACAAGCGCCCACAGCATCAATTCGCGGATCATTGGACACAACAATTACTTTACTCCGGTCACCAGGTTGTCGGGCGATACTTTTGACTTCGATTGTACCATCGTAAATTTCCGGCACTTCATTTTCAAAAAGCTTTGCCAAAAAACTACCGTCGGCTCGGGAAACAATGATTTCCGGCCCTGACTTTGACATGACCGCATCTTTGACCACACCTTTAATGGATTCACCTCGTCTGTAACGCTCCCTTGGGATCTGTTCTTCTCGCGGCATTTTTAGTTCCGCCTGCCCAACATTAACAAAAATCGCGTCCCGCCGGATCTGGTGGACATCTCCAATCACAATTTCACCGATTTTCTTTTCATATTCTTCGAACATGACATTCTTCTCCAGCTTCATGATCTGCTGGTTCAGAATCTGTTTCGCGGTGGTGATTAGACGGCGTCCAAAACTGGCCGGGTTTATAATTTCGATGTAAGGGTCTCCGACTTCCAGGTCAGGCTCGACCTCCAGGGCATCTTCAAGAGATATTTCCAAAACCGGATCTTCAACAGTTTCAACAATAGTTTTTTGTTGATAGATCTCGATTTCTCCCTTATCCATATTTACAATAACATCAAAATTTTCATCACTACCATATTTTTTAATGATAATTTTTCTAAATACAGTTTCGATTATATCGCTCAACTCACTTCTGTCAACATTTTTCTCTCTAGCAATTTCTGCAAAAGCTGAGATTATTTCACGATTAATCAATTTATCTCTCCTATTTATTTAAACTTAATCTCAATTTTTCCACTGACAATATCATCAAATCCGATCATTTTTTGTCCGAATTTACCAGCCAGCGTGATTTCTTTTTCGGTGACTTCAGCAAGTTCACCGGTTAATGTTTGGGTTGTTCCCTCATCATTAAATTTCAATCGAATAGTCTTATTCAAATGGCGCTTAAAATCCTTTGCTTTTTTCAAGGGATAATTCAATCCCGGTGAGCTGACTTCCAAGCGAAAATCCTCAGGAAGTTCGGCATAAAATTCCTCACTATCATTGATCTTTCGGGTGACATCAGCAATCTGATCCAGACTTACATTTCCCTGCGGTGTATCAGCCAGAATTTTCACAGAACTTCTGTTCTGTTGCTGACGTAAACTGAAGTCAACTAATTCAAGTCCATTATTTTCCAAAATTTCTTCAACAATTTGTTGAATTTTTTCCATTTATCTTACCTGATTTCAAATATTTATACGAAAAAAGTGGGCTCCTAACCCACTTCGCCGGAAATTATAAAATTAATCTTACTATTGCAAGATATATTATAAAAATCTCAACTGTCAAATTTGATCGCAACTCTCATAGACCCTTGTTCTGAGCTGTCCATCAAAATTTATTTTTCCATAACTTCCAGTTTACCCAATAGCAATTCCATTTTTGAATTGATATTATACTCGGGATCATCGGCTTTTATTTCCTGAAGAATTTTACGAGCCGATTCAAAATCTTTGAGTTCTATATTGACAGCTGCCAACCCCAACTTTGCAACCTGTTTTTGAAATGCATAATTGGCTGTTTTAGCGGCTTTCTCATAGTTCTTTTTGGCTTCTTCCCAATTTTCATTACTTTCAGCAATTGCACCGAGGGCTTTATAAGCTGCAGATTTCCCCAATTCATTATCAAATTTATTCACATAATCGGCATAATAAGTTCGGGCAGATTCATAATCCCCTTTTTCCATATAAATTTGTGCCAACATAACGTGGGCGGCGGCAGCGCTTTCGGTACCACTGAAATCTTCAATCACTTCTTCCAATCGCAAAGTGGCATCATCGACATCATTTCTCTGAATAGCCATTTGTGCCAATCCCAATTTTCCGGAAGCGTCCATAGCTTTCTGATTATTGGCCTTGAAAATAAAAATCGTTGCAATGATCAGCAGGGCAAAAGCACCGAGCCCCACACCGATTTTCTGGGCATTTTGTCTGATAAATTGTTCCAGCTCGACTGTCTTCTCCAGTACCGGATCTCTCTCAATTTCTTGTTTTATGATTTTTTTCTTTGGTTTTAACATCTATAACTCCTCTTTTTTATTGATGATGTACCCTCGCCGGGACTCGAACCCAGATCAAAGGATTAGGAATCCCCCATTCTATCCTGTTGAACTACAAGGG
>CAYTLS010000065.1:0-8019 GCA_964438745.1 uncultured bacterium | reverse complement strand
TTTCATCAATTTGTTCCAGAGCTTCATTTTTTTCAATTTTAGCGATCAATGTTGACCGTTTCCCAGACTTCTTGATCAGACGGCGAAGCAGTTTAACATCTTCAACATTACGTACAAAACTCAGGGCGACGACATCCACATTTTTTTTCAGACCCACTTCCAGATCAAGTTTATCTTTTTCTGTTAAGGCGGGTGTTGAAATTTTAGTGTCAGGTAAGTTGACCCCTTTTTTTGAGCTGAGTTGACCGCTATCAATCACTATGCATTCAATATCCTGCCCATTGATTTCTACGACTTTTAACTGTAACGTACCATCTGCCAGAAATATTTTTTCCCCTTCAAAAGCTTCCTCATGAAGTTTTTTATAAGTAACTGAAACAATTTCGTCATTGCCTAAAATATCACGGGTGGTTAATGTATATTTTTGACCATCTTTTAAAAAGACAGGTTCATTGGTAATATCACCAATACGTATCTTCGGACCGGATAGGTCTTGCAGAATGGCGACAGAACGACCGGATTTTTTGCGAACATCCTTAATAGTGTCTATTATATTACCCTGAAATTCACGGGTTTCATGGGAAAAATTGACCCGAAAGACGTTGACCCCGGCATGAATCAGTTTCTCCATCATTTCAGGAGAGCGGGATTGTGGTCCCAGACTGGCTATAATTTTAGTTCTTCTCATTGATAAAGTCCTTTTTATTTTTTATTTATTCTTTCCAAATACAATAACTTAAAATTTAACCATTTCATTATAGCTATTCAATAAAAGCTTTTTAAAAGTATGATTAATCAATTTTGCTCATAGTAATATCTTGATTTATGCTAACCTGATATAATTAAAGGAATTGGTAAAAATTAGGACAAAGAGATGTGGATAATGGTCACATTTCCGATACTCTGGATTTTTAATTCTGGAGGGAACTTTTTTAGGCATGAAAATTGTCTATTGATATTTTAAACTTAAACCAATAAATAGTATTTAATGGCTAGGAATGATAATGAAAAAACGAATTAAAAACAGAAGTTTGCTCACAAGGCCGATTAAAATAATCAGCAAAAAATCACGTAAACATTTGGGAAATATTGTTGATATTAATACCGGAGGCATGTGTATCATCAGTAAATATCAATTACCATCCAATCAAACCTTACAATTATTGATCGATCTAACTGAAGAAGACCTGCCTTTTAATGAAATTGAACTGGAAGCAAAAAATGTTTGGATCAAAGAAGAGATGGTTAACCGGTACTTTGCCGGAATGAAGTTTGAAAATAGTTCCAAAGAGGCAAAAAATATTTTATTGAAGCAACTCATAAAACATCTTGGGTATCCCGCCTAGCGAATAATTATCAATTTTAAAAAAACGCAGACCCACCTGGGCCTGCGTAGTAAAAAGGAGGGAGTTTTATAACTTTAAAAGAAGGTATCTTCGAATTTAAATTTGTATTGCTTTCAAACTTTCCTGTTTCACTTTTTTGTTGATCAATTCTTTTGTAATCACGCCAAGAAATTTTCCAGCATTATCATTAACAGCTACGTAATCAGTTTGTAATTGTTCCATCAATCTTGATGCTTCAAATAAAGACGCGCTATCGTTTAAAATATCCTTAACCGGCACCATAATGTCAGCTGATAATATCCAGTCCCAGGCGGTCTGATCTGTCAGAGTTTCACGCAGTTGATTAATGGTTATGCCGCCCAGCAACCGATCGTCTTTTGAGCGCACAGGAAGCATATCAATATTTATTTTTGAAAATTCTGTAAATACCTTACGTAAGGTTGCTGTTTCTTCAATTTTTGGAAGATCTGTAATCAAATGACCATTGATTGGATTTTCTTCCAAAATTTGCTTGCGGGAAATATTTTTACCTGTTTCGCCTGCCAGCACTACCCCTAACTTTGTTAATGGTGGCCCGATAATTTGTACGATAAAAGTCGTGGCTGTAATTCCAAATATTATCACATCGCCTAATTGATAGTCACTATTGATAGCAATATTACTGAAATGGTGACTGGCCATAATCGCGAGTCCAATAGCCACGCCGCCCTGAGCGAAAATACTTAATCCTGTCAATTGCCGGACCTTTGGATCACTTTTGGTTATAGTCGCTCCAATCCAGGCGCCGGCATACTTACCCAAACTGCGCAGAATGGCATAAGCCGCGATCAACATCCACATCCAGGCCGGCATTGACTTTAACTGTAACCTTGCCCCTACCAAAACAAAAAATAAAATATAGATGGGAATCGACATATTTTTAATATAATTGAAAATTTCACGACTGCGGACAGGAGATTTGTTTACCACCAATATTCCACAGGCCATGGTCGCCAGAATCACATCCGTATCCAATTGCTGCGATATTCCAATACAGAACAACAGGAGGGCAAAAGAACCAGCTGCGGCACTTTCATGCTGACTGGATTTATAGAGTACATAATTAATGATGTATCCAAAGGTAATACCGATGGCAATTGATCCGAAAAGTTCAAATAATACTTTGAAGAGAATCATTCCTGTTGAAACATCTGATCCGGATATCAATTGAGCGACACCAGTGCCTAACCCGTAAAGTGTCATTGCCAAAGCATCATCCAGGGCTACTATAGCAATTACCGTCGTTGTTACTATGCCGGCTGCCCGGTATTCCTGCAGAACATTCAGTGTGGAGGCAGGGTCGGTTGCCGAAGCGATTGCGCCGAAGACAATACCGCCGGCCATTGACACATTCACATTGCCAGAGACATAATATAGAATCGATCCGGTCGCAATCCCAACCAGGCTAAAGGAAAGCAATCCTTCCGCCAACAATATCGCTGAAAATTGTTTGCCATACTTTTTTAAAGTAGAAAATTTAATTTCGGCACCCACTAAAAAGCCAATAATTCCCAGAGCAAAGAAATTAAAGGGAGCCAGCCGGGTAATATCAGATTCTGTTACCATATTGAATCCGCTTTCACCGATGATCACACCGGTGATAATATATCCCAGCACCTGAGGTATTCGCAATTTTTTAAGGGCAAAGGCGCTCAGAACACCACCCAGCACACTGATCCCAAAAATCAGCAATATTCCCAGGCTAATATTCATTTGATATCCTTGTCCTTTAAAATTTCAAAAATCTGGTCCGGGTTTTCTGTTCGAATTAAGTTCTCACGCACTTCCGGATCTTTTAATATCCTGGCAATTTGGGATAAGACCTGAATATATTGAGAGTGCTGGTTTCTGCCGGCAACGATCAAAACAACAATTTTAACCGGAATATTATCCAGTGAGTCGTAGTCGGCAATCCCTTTTTGGTTGATGGCAATGCTGACATAAAGATCTTTCACATCGTTTAACCGCACATGGGGAACGCCAATACCCAGCCCAATACCGGTGCTCATCAGAGACTCTCGACGATAGACAGCCTCGGCCAATTCTTCCCGGCTATGAATGCCCGGTAATTCCGCAGCAACATCGATTAGTTGGTTCAGGACTTCATTTTTTGATCCTGCATCCAGAAACAAAATGCGTTCTTTGGCCAAAAGGGTTACTAAACCATTGTTTTTTTTCTCTACTTTTTTGATCCGTGGAGATAATTTTTGATTAACCCAATTCTTGATTTCTGAGCGTTGAAAACGCCAACTGGTTCCCAGTTTTCCACCAGGCAACTTTCCCTTGTTTACCCATTCTTTTACTGTCCGCTCGGATACACGTAAATATTCTGCTACTTCTTCAAGGGTCATAATGTCACTTCTGTTCATTAGAAATACTCCTGATTTTTTTCATTGCACAAATATAGCAATAATTTCCATTGATTTCAATATTTTTCCATTAATTTCTTTTAAAGTCATTCTAGTTCTTGTATATAGACATGGTTTCACATTAATTTAGTGTTTTTAATTTATTTAAATTTTTGCATATTTAATGTTAATTTGTTTTTTTAATACATTATCGGAGGGGTCAATGAGACAGAAATTTTTCGTCCTGTTTATTCTATTTTTTTCACTTTTATACGGGGCAGGGAAAAAGGAGATCACACTTGAAAAGGTTGTGAAAGAAAAAATATTTAAGGAAAAAGATATAAAGGGGTTGAAATCTCTGGCAGATGGTGACCATTACACCTCCCTTAATAAAGATAAAACCCGACTGATTAAATATGCCTATCAAAGCGGTGATGCGGTCGACACACTGCTCAACCTAAACCAAATTAAAAAATTTAACATTAAGGATGTTGACGGATATGAAATCTCAGCCGATGAGAGTAAAATCCTGTTTTATACCAATAAAAAACGAATATACCGCCGCTCCTATTACGCTGATTACTATATGTTGGACCGAATGTCCAATGAGGTTCAACAATTGACAAAAAAGGAAAAAATTCGGATCGCTTCCTTATCTCCTGACGGCAACTGTGTCGCCTATGTGCATGACAATAATATCTATTATAAAGATTTTGAATCAGGAGAGGAATTTCCGGTCACTCATGATGGTGAAAAGAACAGGATCCAAAATGGAACTCCGGACTGGGTTTATGAAGAAGAATTCGGCTTTAATAAGGCTTATGCCTGGTCTCCTGACAGTAAGAAGATTGCATATATTCGTTTTGATGAAAGTGAGGTCAGGACTTTCAACATGACGCTTTTTCAGGCATCACATCCAACATTGGAGAGGAACAATCTCTATCCGGAGAATTATACCTTCAAATATCCAAAACCCGGGGAAAATAATTCCATTGTTTCTGTGCATATCTATCATCTGAAAAACGGCGAAACAATCGATATGGAAATCGGTAATGAGAAGGAACAATATATCCCGCGAACCAAATGGCTACCCAATGCCCGGCATTTGGCAATCTCTCGCCTCAACCGTCTGCAAAATCATTTTGAAATATTGCGGGGAAATCCAAAAAATGGCCGTACAAAAGTAATCTATGAAGATAAAGAGACTGAATATGTGGAAGACGGCGCCTTTGATGCAGTTACTTTTCTCCATGATAATGAACGCTTTATTGTGATGAATGAAAGCAGCGGGTATTTGCATTTATATTTATATAGTGTAAAGGGTGAAAAATTGAACGCCATTACCAATGGAACCTTTGATGTTCACAAATATTATGGAATAAATGAAGAAAAAGGCAAGGTCTTTTTCTCCGCTTATGATAATTCGCCCCTCAATGTTTCGCTTTTTTCTATTGATCTGGATGGGGAAAATCTGAAAAGATTAACTGAAAATAAAGGACGCCACAGCGCTGATTTTTCCAAAAACAATAAATATTTCATCAATAAATTCTCTAATAAATCCACGCCCAAAAGGATTACCCTGCATAGTTGTGATGGAGAATTAATTCGTACTCTGGAAAACAATCAACCGGTGCTGGATTCCCTGGAAAATTATCAATTCAGCGAAATGGAGTTTTTTTCCTTTCAAACCAGTGAGAATGTAAAATTAAACGGTTGGATGCTGAAGCCGGTTGATTTTGATGCTGATAAGCAATACCCGGTGTTGATCGATCAGTACAGCGGGCCCGGCTCTCAAAGTGTACAGAATGAATGGAACTGCAATTGGTATCAGTATTTGATTTCACAGGATTATATTGTCATCAGTGTAGACACTCGTGGCACCGGCGGACGTGGCGAAGAATTTAAAAAAATGACCTATATGGAAATGGGAAAATATGAAACCCTTGACCTGATCGAAACCGCCAAATATCTTCAGGGCCTGACCTATATTGATCCGGAAAGAATTGGGATCTGGGGATGGAGTTATGGGGGCTTCACAACCTTGCTGGCCCTGGAAAAAGGGGGCGGAATATTCAAAGCCGGCGTTGCCGTAGCGCCGGTAACCAACTGGCGGTTTTATGATAGTATCTATACTGAGCGTTTCATGCGGACACCCCAGGAAAATCCCTCCGGCTATGATGACAACTCTCCACTCTTTTTTGCGGATCAGTTGCAGGGTAAATTATTGATCTGCCACGGATCGGCTGATGACAATGTGCACATGCAGAATACCATGGAGTATATTGATGATCTGGTCCAGGCGAACAAACAATTCGATATGATGATCTATACCAATCGCAATCATTCTATCTACGGTGGCAATACGCACTACCACCTGATGTGGAAAATCTGTGATTTTATTTTGGAAAACCTGTAATAGTGGAACGGTAATATTTAAAATTACAGTAAATTTGGGGAAAATATTTCTTTGCTAAAATCAAGCCTCTATGGCAAAGTTACTAATTTAAAAAAAATATTGTGATCAAACCGGCAGTTTGAATTTCATGGTCACTTCGCCGGTTTTTTTATCAACTTTAATGGATTGTCCTTCAGGATTGACATCCTTCCCTGTAGCCATTTTCATCAATCCGGAGAAAAATTGGAGGCCATTATTCAGGGTCTCTTCCATTTTTTCCATGTCCTGTGAAGCAGGTTGGTCTTTTGCATCGGATTTCGGTTCAGTGATTTTTGGACTTTCACTCTGGTTTCCTTCAATGAAGTCATCTTCAGAATCGATTGTTTCATTTATTTCAGAATCTTCCGTTTCTTTTTCTGGATATTCGGGTTTTTGGTCATCTTTTTCAATTTCTGGCTGCACCAGTTTATTCAATTGCTCGATAAAAGTTGACCGGCCTTTGGCAGAAAAATCCACTTCATCGGTAATGGAATCGACATTTAACACCGCGTCAAATAGATCTTGTTTCAAAACAATGCCATCGGCAATCCGCTCTTCAATACTCTCGATGGCCACCATATTAATCGCTGTGAGATGCTGGCTCTGCTGGCCAATTCGGTTAATCCGCCCGATGCGCTGGTTCTTTTTGGCCGGGTTCCAGGGAAGATCAAAATTGATGACCGTATCTGTAAATTGCATATTCAGACCGGTACCGCCGGCTTCTGTGGAAAGCAGGATATGACAGTCCTCGCTGTTTTCAAATTCATCCAGTAATTTGCCCCGGTTTTTGACGGGAACGTCCCCGGAAAGCGTGGTGTAACCAATTTTGTTGGCGCTGAGCATTTGGCCAATTAGTTTCAGCATGGTTTTCCATTCGGAAAAGATAATAATTTTTTTATTGCTTTCCGGCAGATTGAATTTTTCCATGAGGATCAATTTCAGTTCATCCAGTTTTGGGGAATAGTTGGATTCTTTGTCCACAAGATAAGAAGAATCACAGGTCATTCGCATGGTCGTCAATATTTGCTGTATCCGCTGAATATCATAAAAGGTTTTATGTTTTTTATTGATGTATTGCATTAATGATCGGGCTTTTCCGGCAAGTATTTCGTATTGAAAGGGATGTAGTTTTACCGGTACTGCAACTTCCTGGACTGAAGGCAGCTGTGCAAAGACCTCTTTCTTTTCACGGCGAATAATATAATCAGACAGGCGTTCCTGGAGTTTTTGCAGGTCATAATAACCGGTGATTTTGTTCTTTTTGCTTTTGTCAAAAACACAGTGGTTCATGGAAAATTCCCATTGCGGCGCCAGGGCGTAAGGATTGACAAAATTCATGATGGAATAAAGGTCCAGCAAACCGTTTTCCAGGGGCGTACCGGTAATGACCAGAGCGTGTTTGCGGGGAATGGATTTGACAGCATGGGAGGTTTTTGTGTCATAATTTTTGATCCGCTGTGCTTCGTCCAATATCACCATACAGGGGGAATTTTTGTAAATGGTGGTGATATCCCGCAGTACCGCTTCATAATTGGCAATTATGAAAAATGTTTTGCTGTTCTTATATATTTCTTTTCTCTCTTCCTGGTTTCCTTCCACAATAATGGCTTTTTCATCACTGAACTTTTCTATCTCCTTTTTCCACTGGGATTTCAGGGAAGCCGGACAAATAACAAGCACTCGTTTAAGGTCGTAGATATCTTTTTTGATAATGGCGGTGGCGATGGCCTGGATCGTTTTCCCCAGACCCATTTCATCAGCAATAATATTGGCGGATTTATAGATGGAAAAATCCACGCCTTCTTTTTGATAATCAAAAAGCTCCACTTTTATTCCGGAAAAATCATAAACG
>CAYTLS010000064.1:0-8030 GCA_964438745.1 uncultured bacterium | reverse complement strand
GAAGTGAGTGAATATGGTGGCGACAGTCCCTTTTTCTACGGCAGTGTGATATCTGTATTCAATGATACAACCATCAGCATGGACCCGGAAAAGACGAAATGGATTGACGGTGAATCCGATTATAATCTGAAAGTCCGGCTAAATCCCGACTGGGAAAATGTTGCGGGATACAGACTGAACCTGAACCAGCCGGCGGATTATGAAATTGTATTTCATGATTCAATTGTTCATTATTCCAACGCTCTTTTTGGACTGAAATCCTATCCGTCCAATGTTTCCATTTTCAACAAAACCGATTCGGTCACAGTCAACTATTCACTGATTGACAATGATAAAAACAAGGAATACAGCCATGGCGACGACCTGGTTATTGTGGTGCCCGATGATGATTTTGTGTTAAAGAATTATTTTTCCTGGATGCTTCGGTTTGATTCGGATTTTGAGATTGATTCCACCAACGGCTATAATGACACCACCTGGATAACGACTGATCCGCCACAGCCCGGTGACAAAATGTTACTCTCTGTCAAAAAACCTTTTCGCGGCACCACCTATAAAATGGTTTTTGATACGATTAATGTGGACGGCGGAACTGTAATCGATACAAATTATGTGGTGGACCAGCAGGGAGATGTTTTCCGGTTCACCCTGCAGAGCGCGGACTCCAGTAATACCCTGGCGAAGCAGGAACTGGATGATATTTGTGTTGTACCCAATCCTTATGTGGTCACGGCTTCCTGGGAACCCAGAAATCCCTACAAATTTGGACGGGGTGAAAGACGGATACAATTTTTTCACCTGCCCAAGGAATGTACTATCAGAATTTATTCCTTACGGGGATTTTTGGTTGATACAATTGACCATAAAAGCACTGCTGATGATGGCATGGTATCCTGGGACCTGATTTCCAAAGACGGCAATGATATTGCCTACGGAATATATATTTATCACGTGGAAGCGCCTGGTGTGGGTGAAAAAATCGGCCGGTTTGTGGTGATCAAATGATGAAGCTTAATTCATTTTTTCAATACATAAAATGTTGCAGGAGAATTAGATGAAAAGATGCAAAAAAATAGTGACAGTATTGATATTATGTTCAACAATATTGTTTGCAAATGATAGATTGACAAATGTCGGTACGACAGCCGCGGCATTTTTGGAGGTTGGCGTCGGATCCAGGGCCATCGGCATGGGCGGCGCTTATGTGGCAATCGCTGACGATGCCAATTCATTATACTGGAACCCCGCCGGATTAGGGGCAATGACCAAAGGTGAATTTGTTTTTGAGCAGGTTGACTGGCTGGCGGGCATCAGTTTTAACTATTTTGGCGTGGCAGTACCTATGAGGAATTACGGCACCATCGGATTATTTATTAACTCCATGACAATGCCGGCAATGAAGGTGCGCACTGTTGATTATCCTGACGGTACAGGTGAGGAATTTGATGCTTCCGGTTTTGCGGCGGGATTGGCCTATGGGAAAAATCTGACAGACAGGTTTACCATTGGTTTTAATGTGAAATATATTCAGGAAACCCTGTGGCATGAAAAATCCCAAAGTTTTGCCGTTGACATCGGTACAAAATATGAAACCGGAATTAAGGGTCTCAGTATCGGCGCGGCTATTACAAATTACGGCCCTGACATGAAACTGGATGGCAGTGACTTGGTAATTTACCATGACACTGATCCTCTGATCGACGGAAACAATGAAAAGATCATGGGCAAACTCCTGACAGAGAAATGGCCGCTACCGCTAAATATGCAATTCGGCATCGGCTATGACATCTATGATACAAAATATCTGCGGGTAACAGCGGCGTTGGATGCGTTTCATCCCACCAATAATACGGAAAGTGTGAATTTGGGTTGTGAGGTTGCCGTGATCAATATGCTCTTTCTGAGAGGCGGATACAAAGCCCTGGGACAACAGGATACGGAAGAAGGATTAACCTTGGGCGCCGGTATTAACTACAGATTATTTGGCCAGTCCAATATCAAACTGGATTATGCTTACACTGATTTCGGGCGGCTGAAAAATACCAACCGGTTTACACTGCGATTGAATTTTTAATTTCCATGGAATATAAATTAACACGTAACAAAGAATTTATCAGCAATTAATCATGAACAGCGAAGAGCGCGGTTTTTCACTGATGATAATAAATTTGTAAAATCAGGGATTAATTTTTAGCATAAAAGAAAAAATGATGAGAATAAAAATTACCTTTTTAATTAATATTTTAACAATAACACTGTTCAGCCAGCAAATCAACATTCCCAGAATCGAAGAAATGCCTGCTTTTCCGGAACCCTATGAAATGCGCGACTGGAAACAGGTTACCGCCGGATATGATTCCCTGGTGTTTGATTTGACGAAAACCGGTGATTATCTGCCCCTGGTCTGGATAGATGGGAATAGTATTAATTATCCCAATCATGATCGGTTTGGCCTGCATACGGCTGTGGGAAATACCGGCGCCGAAGCCATCAATATTTTACCGGCTGTCATCAGCGCATCCCTAATTGGAATTGACAAAAGCGATCAAAGAGGCCATAACTGGGTGTTGATGTGCGAGGAATTTTTTAATAAGCGGGCATCGGAAAATATTTATCTCAATAATTTTTTAGGTAACAGTGGCCATGACTGGTGGTATGACACCATGCCGAATATTTATTTTTACATGCTTTATGATATTTATGGAACTGTTGGTGATTTTGAGTATCAGTTTACAACCGTTGCTGACCGTTGGCTGGCGGCTGTTCAGGCCATGGACGGTAGCGCAACCCCCTGGACAGTGCCCTATATGAATTACCGGGCCTGGAAAATGGCCACCATGGAACCCCTGGAATCCGGTGTCAGGCAGCCGGAAGCAGCCGGCGCCATTGCCTGGATTTTATATCATGCCTATACACAGACCGGTGATAATAAATATCGAATCGGCGCAGAATGGTGCCTGGAATTTTTAAATGAATGGCAAACGAATCCTGCTTATGAATTACAATTACCTTTTGGCGTTTACACTGCTGCAAAAATGAATGTGGAACTGGGAACGAATTATAATATTGAAAAATTACTGAATTGGTGTTTTACACCGGAAGGTAATGTCCGGCATTGGGGCGCTTGTCTGGGGAATTGGGGCGGTTATGATTGCGATGGCCTGATCGGTGAAGCAAAGTATGACGGGTATGCATTTTTTATGAATGGCGCTGATCAGTTCGGAGCACTGGTACCCATGGTGAGATATGACAACAGATTTGCCCGTACAATCGGAAAATGGGCCTTGAATGTGGCCAATGCTTCCCGGCTATTCTATACGAATTATCTGCCCGATGCCAATCAGGATGGTGAATCCTGGGCCCATCAATATGATCCAAATTCCTATATTGCCCACGAAGCCCTGCGGGAATTTGCCCTGAATACCGGTGTCTCTCCTTTTGCCACCGGAGATTTTATTCGCAGTGGCTGGGGGCCGAGCAATTATGTGCTTTACGGTTCCTCTCATGTGGGGATGTTTGGTGGAATTATCGATACCACCAATATTGAAGGGGTCCTGCAACTTGACCTGCTCAAAACAGATTTTTTTCAGGACAAAGCTCTACAATCCTATTTATATTACAATCCACATGAAGAAGCACAAAATGTGGCAATTGATCCGGCCGGGACAGTAGTGGACTTGTATGATTGTGTTGCCAATGAAATGATTGCCACAGGTGTATCCGGCATAACTAATTTTTCCATTGCCAGCGACGCCGCCAGAATAATTGTCCTGCTGCCGGCCGGGACGCAACTAAATTATCAGTTCAATAAAACCCTGGCAGGTGATATTGTGATTGATTATTCTTCCGGGCAAAGTGTGGATAATTATCCGCCGAGGATTAAAAGCCTTGCACCTGAAACATCAACAGTTGAATTCCAACAGGCGGTGAAAATATATTGTACAGCCGAAGACAGGGATGAAGATGAACTGGCTTATACCTGGCAGGTGGAAAAGGACACGCTGGCAGAAACGGAAAAACTGTTGCAATGGACCGCGCCTGATTCAGCGGGATTTTACAATATTTTTTCCATTGTCAAGGACAGCAACGGTGAAACTGTCAGCGATACCATCCAAATTGAAGTAACGGAGTCAATCAATCATGCGCCGGTCATCGATAAAATTGAACCGGAATCGTCAAAAATTATACCTGAGGAATCAACAATCATAACCTGTTTTGCAACAGATGAAGATGGCGATGAACTTACATATAGCTGGTCGGCAGAGGCCGGGGAAATAGCCGGCAGCGATTCAGTGATCAGCTGGACAGCGCCAAACAACACCGGAAATTACCAAATATTTTGCCGTGTTAGCGACGGGCGTGGCGGCAGTGCTACAGAAAGTATCACGATTCTGGTACGGGAGGAAAATAGTGGAGAATTTGACCCGCTGCTGTTTCTTCCTTTTGATGGTAATGCCAATGATATCAGTGGTTATGGCCATCACGGAACAGTAAATGGTGCGATATTAACCGTAGACTATTCCGGGAATGCCGATGCCGCTTACCAGTTCGATGGTCTCAATGATAATATTTTAATTGCCAATACTAACGAACTGAATTTTCAAACTGCGATCAGTGTTTGTTTTTGGATGAATATCGGCGAGTTGTTCAATCGCGAAGCCTTTCCCATATCTCACGGCAGTTGGGAAAATCGCTGGAAAATTTCCATTATTCCGGAACATAAACTGCGCTGGACGATCAAAACCTCGGCCGGTATCATTGACCTTGATTCTGCCACAAAACTAGCTGCGAACACCTGGTATCACATTGTGGCGCTTTATAATGGTGATGATGTGGAAATTTACATCAATAATGAATTGAATTCCCACACCGGGTTTTCCGGTGAAATATTAACCACTGATATTGATCTCACCATCGGACAGATGCTGCCGTCAAATAATGCTTATAATTTCAAGGGAATTATTGATGATGTAAGAATTTTTGATGCTGCCATCAGTGAAAGCCTGATTGATGAAATATACAGAGGAGCAACCGGCATTGGTGACAACGGTGAAAAAATACTTCCTGATCATTATAATCTTAGCCAAAACTATCCCAATCCTTTTAATCCTGTGACAAAAATCAGTTACCAATTACCTGAAAATGAATTTGTGACACTTGAAATTTATGATGTTCTCGGAGAGAAAATAGCTGTTTTGGTTGCGGAAAACCAGGCTGCCGGCAATTATGATGTGCAATGGCATTCGTCCAACAGCAGTTCCGGAATTTATTTTTACAAACTACAGACAAAAAGTTTTGTCGATATAAAAAAATGTTTGAAATTGAAATGACCCGAGCAAGTAACAGATCAAGACTATTTCAGTTAACCGTTGGAACTCTGCTTTGTTATTCCATAATATTTTGCAGCTCTTCCGATGATGTTCATTGCCGGGATATGAAAGTCAGTTTTAAGGGAGAAGCGGTGATTGAAGTTGGCGGACCTTTTGTTGGGGTGGAATTTCATAAAAGCCAAATGATTCCACAGCGCATTAGTTTTTATTATCCCGTGGCCAACAGTATTGATTACAATCAGGATTTTTGGCACCGGGACACTTCATTTGTGATGAAATGGGGGCTGACCATCGGAAACTCTGCGGAAATTGAAATCGGAAAAGACCCCGCGGAGATTGAACTGGCGCCTTATACAGTAAAATTTCAGACATCAGAGCAGGATTTTACAACGGCTGTTCATTATCATTTTTGCCATGAAAAGCCGGCCATGGTACTCCGCATTTCCATTACCAACACTCTTGATCGCAGGGAAAATTTTCGGTTTGCAACTAATTTAAAGACATCCTTAAAAACCTCCCATTCCTATAAATTAATTGAAGCGGCCATCGCGAATTATGATGAGGAAACGGGGACCAGTTTCACCTGGTTTCCTGATGAAGATACTGATTCCGCGATGATATTCATCGCCAATGCCGGCACAATGCCGGTTGCCAATAAAATTGACCTTCGGAATACAGGTTTCGTGTATGAAAAACAATTGAATTCCGGCGATAAATTGGAAATCATTCAGATTATCGGGTCAGCGAAAAAAAATGAAAGCGCCGATATGGTGAATTATCTGCTTGGGAACCATGAAAAAGAAGTCAAAAGCTATGAAAATTCCATTAAACAAAAAGCACTGAAATCAAGTTATTTTATAAGCGGTAGCAAGGAAACTGACCATTCGGTTGCCTGGGCAAAAGCGGTGATGGAAGTCAACATCCATTATCTTGATGAAGAATTTGTCCCCATGCCCTGCCCGGCCGAATATAATTTTCAGTTCACTCATGATCAACTGGTGACGGACCTGGCGGCTGTCAATTTCGATCTTCAGCGAGTGCGGTATGACCTCGATTATATTGTTCGTCATGCTGATGAAAATTTTGTAATACCCCATGCTTATTACTGGAAAGACGGAGCCTATCAAACTGAATTTGCTACTGCAGATAATTGGAATAATTTCTGGTTTGTCATTGTTTCGGCAGCTTATTTGCGGCATAGTAATGATATAAAATTGCTTCGTGACATTTATCCATACTTGCGTGTTTCCATTGAAAATGCCATAAAAAACCTGGAACCGGACCATTTGATGTGGTCTTCCCGGCCTGACTGGTGGGATATTGGCGACAATTACGGGCCAAAATCCTATATGTCTGTTTTAGCAGTAAAAGCGTTGCGGGATTTTGTTTTTATATCTGCCCGACTGGGTATTGATAATCAGCAATTGATCGAAAGGAGCCGGATTGCCGATAAAATTGAAGAGGCGATAGCAGAAAAATTGTGGTCTGATGAGCATAACTATTTAATGAATTATTTTAATTCCGGCGAAATGGACCCGCATTATTATACCGGTTCTTTGCTCGCTGCGCATTATTGCGATTTTGATTCAACAAAAATGAAATTAATGCTTCGAACAGCAAAAGAAAAAATGGTGGATGAAAATGTCGGGATATACAATGTTTATCCCATGGATTTTGCTGATTATAAAGAAATTATCGGCTATATAGATAATGAAGTGGGTGATGAATATTATTATTTCAATGGCGGAATATGGCCCCAGGGGAATGCCTGGTATGCCCTGGCTCAGATAGAGGACGGCCAATCCGAAGCGGCGGGTAGATTTATTAAAAAAACGATGTCGCTGCACGGCATTATGCAGGGACCTAACGGACAACCGGCGTATTATGAAGTGCGCAATGGTAACCGAAAAAATTCCACAGAATACGGCAAGGTTGATAAACCACAATTTTTATGGGCCGGCGCCTGGTATATTTATAGTCTCTATCATCTGCATGGCATTACGGAAAACACCTGGAATTTGGAACTCTCACCCTACCTGACGCCGGATCAAAAAGAATCCCGGTTTTCTTATGTTGTAGACGGAAATTCCGTGGATTATCATATCACCGGTGAAAGTGGCGTAAAAACAATATCATCGATCTGCTTTGATGGGAAACGTCAATATTCGAGGATGATTCCCCAGCAGAATGCTCCTCAAAAATCTATTGAAATTGAAACCGGTGAGATAAAATATCCCTATTTACATAGCACGAAGGCAATTGTCAACAACGTAAACATGATTGATAATTTACTGGTAATGGATTTATCGGCGTTTACCGGGCACCAAAACTGCGTCATTGTTATCGCGCCCAAAGTGCCAAAGTCAGTTAAACTAAACGGGGAAAATATTTTATCCTGGAAAACTGTCAGGAATAGCGGATATGAAAAAATAGTGATTGATTATCTTCATGAATTTGATAATGCGCAGTTGAAGGTTAAATTTTAACAGAAACAGTTAGGGTTGATTTAATGACAAAAAAAGTATTTATAAGTTTTTCCTTTGTGATTATCATTTTATTGGCAACTGTGATTTCCTGCCGGGAAGATTCAGAAACAACCGGAGTTCCGAAAAAAGAAATTATTGAACTGAAATACTGGTGCGCCTCCAATTCCCATGAAATCAGTCTTGCCCGGCTTTTGGTCAAAGAGTGATTTCATGG
>CAYTLS010000063.1:0-8051 GCA_964438745.1 uncultured bacterium | reverse complement strand
ATTCATCATCAAGGAATTCATCATTATTGGGTAAATGATCGATATCATCCTGTGTAATATGATGATCGACGGCAACAATGACATCCAGACGCTTATTAATGGGCAGTTCAGCACCCAGGCCCAGAGTTATAAAGGAGCTGGTTTTACTGTCAGCAAAATAACCGTTTTCCTGGCTGAAATTCATTGCTGAAAAACCAAGTTTTAAATGGGGTTTGAAATTTAGGGCCGGCACAGGATAAATTTTACCATTCAGGCCGACAGATAATATATTGTTGGTCAGAACTGATGGATAATCAATTTTAACCTGATCATAGGCCAGGCTTAAGTTAAGTGCAAAAAACTTGTTCATCTGGTAATCCAAAAAGCCACCAAGACCGGGGCTTAGGATACCGCCATTGTCATTATCATCCATAAAGGCTAGATATGTGTTGATATTTCCTTGAATACCCACTCTGGTTTTCATTTTCCAGTCAATAGTTTCTGACTGAGCGAATAACATACTCACCATCAGCAGGGGAATCAAAAAAATGCTTAATTTCTTCATTGTTTACTCCTCGATTTTTATTAGTAATGGATTTCCATATTAATGAAAAAAAGATAATTGATTTACTACGTTTGATAGATCATTTTATATAATCAATTTCTAAAATCCTCATCTATTTAAAAAAAATACAACTTCATTTAATACTTTTCAAGATGCCAGAACAATTTATAAACAAAATAATTAAATATCTCTAACCTAACCCTGCAATTTAATATTAAATTTCCTCTGCACATAACAATGTTAAGATAAATAATTGTATATTCCAATTAAAAATGGTTTAAAATAATTTTTTTATTTATTCATTTCTTAAGTTAAAATAATTATTCATACTCAGCCTGCATATTATAATCCCACTGATCAAAATAGAGATTTCCTCCCCGCCATTCAACTTCTCCCCGTTGAAAATCGACGGTTTCGCTGCGGGGCCAAATTTTTTGCGGGTAAAATTCTGTGGAAATATCATCATTGGCAATTAAGCGGTAAGCATCGATCCCAGAGGTGTAAAAGTAGCGGAGTTCTTGGTTGTCAGTGTTTTGCAGAGAAAATGACATATCTATGGGAACCCAACCGATAGCCGGATAATAGACTTCAGCCCAGTCATGAAGGTTTATTTCGCCGGGATGCATCATCCAGCCGCTTTGCCATTTGGCGGGAATTCCGGCATATCTTAGCATTGTGATCAATAACAGGGATTGCATACCACAATCACCATGGTTATTTTCCAGAACATATTTCGGTATATTCCAGAAGGTAGAATATTCCAGTGCGCTGGCCCAGGGGGTTGTCTTATCAATGTATTCGTAGATTTTTTTTACCTTTTTGTAGGGGGACTCAAGACCCGTTGTCAGACTGTCGGTTAGTGATTGAATGCGATTGCAAAATACAATGTGTGGCGCTTTTTCTGAGGTGTATTTTTTATAAAAGTCACTATCCGTATCATAATTACCTGGCTCAAATGTAGCCATATTATAATATTCTGCATTGGATTCGTAACTGATCTGCATTTCAAATTTAGTGGGGATACCGGCTTTGGCAATTTTTTCCATATAAATAGATCGCTGTTTATAGGATTCTGGTGCGATTATGTAAGTTTCGACATTGGTATCAATCAGGGTTACTTTTTGCTGCCGGTGGTGGTCTTCCCGTGGATAAGGCATCCAACAGCGAATGGTTTCGCCGGCCGGCACAGCTTCAGCATCAACAATAATGTTGTATTTGAATTTGATTTTAACCGGGTTCAGAATATTCTTGTTCTGGCGCTTATATTTTTCAAGAACCTCAGCAGTATGCTTCCGGCAAAATTCTTTCAGCTTGTCTTGTTCTTTGCCATCTACTGATTCTTTGACCTTTTTGGCCTGCTTGTTTATTCTGAAAAGATTAGGCACGGCATTATAAAAATATCGTTTTTTACCATTAATGATACGCATTTCCAGGTCATTGTTCTTTTCCCATTTACGCAGCATTTCATCGGTGAGTTGCGGATAATATTTATCTAATTGCTCCCGTATATCCTGCTCAGTTTTATTGAAATCACGTTTGATGCGATGCATCAGGTCTTGTTTGAACCGCAGATCGATGAGTGTTGTATCATCAGCCTGGGGATCAGTTTTAATTTGAGTGATCAGCCTTCGGGCTGTGGTAAAGTCGCCTTGCTGAATATTTTTGTCTACCTGTTCAATGATATTATTATGTTTAGTTTTTTCCATAGATTTCGAATTGGTTTTGGGTTCACAGTTTATAAATACCAATAAACTTAAAAGAATTACGCTAATAATGAATGAATATTTTTTGATAAATATGTTTTGCAGCTTCATAAAAATCCCCTTTGTTTTAAACCTCGATCATCACTAATTGTTATAAATTAGAGGATAAAAAGTTGAAAAGAAAGTATTTTTTATAAGTTAATTAAGTTTCCGAACTAATTTTTCTTTGTAAAAATCAAAAATTATTTTAATATATCAGCAGGTTTTTGAATGAGATTACCAAGGTGAAGGTATATTGAAACTTTTAATATTAATGTGGACCACTTTAATGAAAACTAGAAATATTTTTATTTTACTGTTATTAATCCTTTTATCCCGCTGTTCAATGATTCGCACAAGCACGCTGAAAATCGAAAATATTACACCGCTTGAACAAAAAGTTGCCGCAAAGGCTCAAACTGCTTTTTATGAGCTTCGGGAAGATGTATTTTTTAATCCGGTAATTAGACTTGCAAGAATTGATTCTATTGATGTCAGTCAGCAAGACCAAACGATCCAATTGTTTTTTAATAAACAACTTTCCTATCTGCCCTTCAGAACAGATAATGTTGATAAACTATATCAAACGATTCAGCAGGGATTGGGATGGCGATTCAGACATTACGCCCTGGAGATTTTTACAATCCTCACACCGGTGGAGCAACTTGTCCCTAACTATTTTCGTGAAGATGCCAGTGCTATCGATTATAGTCGAATGCCACTGCCTGAAACCGAGGAAACAATTCCTCTTGTTCGACGCCAAAACTGGAAAGGAACTCCGACGCAGGGGTTAAACCAAAAACATATAGCTTTGTGGCATAGTCATGGCTGGTATTACAGTAATTCGCTTGACCGCTGGGAATGGCAGCGACCACGCCTGTTTCAAACCGTTGAAGATCTCTTTCCCTGTGCTTTTGTTGTTCCCTACCTGGTACCGATGCTGGAGAATGCCGGTGCCAATGTTTTTCTGCCCAGGGAACGGGACTGGCAGACAAAGGAGGTTATTGTTGATAATGATTCCTCTCAATATAATAGTATATACCGGGAAATTGTTAATAATGAGCATCCCCCGGAAACAGGTGAAGAAAAAGGCTTTGCCCTGGGATTAGCGCCTTACATTACCGGGGAAAATCCCTTTGAAAATGGAACTCATAGAGTCTTTTCCGCAACCGCCGATACATCAGTAAAAATTCAGTGGATTCCCAATATTCCGGAAAATGGTGAATATGCCGTCTACATCTCTTTCCATCATTCACGGGAAAATGTTCTTGACGCCAGCTATTGTGTCTACCATTTAGGTGGCAAAACAGAATTTTTAATCAATCAGAAAATGGGTGGCAAAACCTGGGTTTATCTGGGGAAATTCAAATTTGCAAAAGGGTTAAATCAGGCAACCGGCCGGGTTGAGTTGATTGGCAACTCCAAAACGCCCGGAGCCATTATCACTGCCGATGCCGTTCGTTTCGGTGGCGGTATGGGCGATGTTAAACGGGGAAATTCCATCAGCCACCGGCCACGTTTTGTTGAAGGCGCCCGCTATTATCTGCAATATGCCGGAATGCCTGATACCCTGATCTATCATATGAATGATGACAAAAACGATTATAATGACGATTATACCAGCCGTGGCGAATGGGTCAATTATATGACCGGCGCACCAGGCGGGCCCAATACAGACCGGGATAATCCCGGCTTGGGAATACCAATAGACCTCTCTTTTTCTTTTCATACCGATGCCGGAATTAACGATAAGCAGGTTATTGGGACATTGAGCATTTATAGTTTGCAGGATATTCAGGACAATATTCATTTTCCGAAAGGATATTCCCGTTTGGCCAATCGCGATTATGCTGATATCGTTCAGACGCAAATTGTTCAGGATACGCAAAAATTATATGATCCGGGCTGGACCAGACGGTCGCTTTACATTGGTAAATATAGCGAAGCCTATCGCCCCAATGTTCCGTCCATGTTACTGGAATTACTGTCGCATCAGAATTTTCTCGATATGAAATTTGGATTGAATCCCAATTTTCGCTTTGACATCAGCCGGTCAATTTATAAAGGTATGTTGAAATACCTGGCCTCGTCCCATGACTTCAAGTATGTTGTTCAACCCTTGCCGGTTGACAATTTTCATGTGACTTTTACCGGCCAACGCGAGGTGACATTACGCTGGAACCCGGTCATGGATAAACTGGAACCTACTGCAAAACCTGAAAACTATATTCTTTACACCCGTATTGATTCAATGGACTTTGGCAATGGTATTTTTGTAAATGAGCCGGAATATATTTTTACAGATATGAAACCCGGTGTTCAGTACAGTTTTAAAGTCACAGCAGTAAACAAGGGCGGCGAAAGTTTTCCATCAGAAATTCTGTCAACCTGCTGGGTTAAAAATGCTGTAGACCGGGTGCTGATTGTCAATAATTTTGATCGAATTTCAGCGGCAGAAACGGTCAGACAGGGGAAGTTTCACGGCTTTGCGAATTTTTATGATGAAGGGGTGCCGGATAAATATGATATCGGTTTTACCGGAACACAGCATGATTTCGACCGTGATTCAAAATGGCTGACCAATGATTATCCCGGCTGGGGAGCCAGTCACGGTAATTTCGAAACCCGGATCATAGCAGGCAATAGTTTTGATTATCCCTATCTTCATGGAAAATCCCTGATTGCCAATGGCTATTCCTATGTATCCGCCAGTGATGAAGCCATTGAGAGTGGCGATGTTACCCTTCAGGATTATACCCTTGTTGATATGATTTACGGCGAAGAGAAAACCACGGTGTATTCACCCAAACTCGATTCAACTGTATACCAGGTATTTACGGAACAGATGATGAAACATATCACCGATTACTGTCATAACGGTGGAAATATGATCCTGACCGGTGCTTATTTGGGCTCAGATAATTTTAAGTCCCCGCTGGACTCTTCGGATTATACAGATTTTGCCAGAACAATTTTGAAGTATAACCTCGCTACCGACCATGCTGCCAAAAGCGGTATGTTTTACAGCAACGATAAACAGCGGGAAATATTTCAGTATAACAATCAGTTCTCAGACAAAATTTATAAACTGGAAGCTCCCGATGCCATTGACCCGGCCCGGGATTCCGGTGCCGAAGTTCTGTTACGATTTTGTGATAATGAATTTAGCGCCGGCATCTGGTATAAAGGCAATTATGGCCTGATTGTTTCTACAGTGCCCTTTGAGACGATCAAAAGTCAATCCGGAAGAGATCGGTTAATGTCACTATTTTTAAGCAAATTAAAATAATAATAATTGGAGAAATATTAAATGAATCAGCCTAAAGATCGCAGTAATATCTTGACTGAAAAGAGAAATCCGAAAAGTGCAAAGATCGATATCCTTTCCACCAAAGAGATCATCACTTTGATGAATGAAGAGGACCAGAAAGCACTTGACGCGGTTCAAGCCGCAATTCCAGAAATCACACAAGCGGCCGATATTGTCTATGATGCCTTTAATAACGGAGGCCGTCTCAGATATGCCGGTGCCGGTACCAGTGGCAGGCTGGGAGTTTTGGATGCCAGCGAATGTCCACCGACTTTTTCTGTTGATCCCGATCTTGTAAAGGGATATATCGCCGGTGGTTATGACGCGTTGCGCAGTGCCATTGAAGGCGCGGAAGATTACGAAGAAAAAGGCATGGAAGATTGCAAAAAATATGGCCTTAAAAAAGACGATGTATTGATGGGTATTGCTACCGGTGGTACAACGCCTTACGTTCACGGTGCCATAAAATACGCCAATTCCATCGGTTGTAAGACAATCTTTTTTACCTGTACCCACAAAGAAGATCTGGGCCTGGAGGCTGATGTAACCATCGAAGCATTAGTCGGCCCGGAGATCATTACCGGTTCCACCCGCTTGAAAGCCGGTACCGCAACTAAAATGGTGCTGAATATGATCACAACCACAGCAATGGTAAAATGGGGCAAAGTCTATGGTAATTATATGGTTGACCACATGGCGATCAATGAAAAACTGGTTGATCGTGGCACCCGTATTATATCTGAACTGGCCAATATTGACAGGGAAGCGGCCTATCAATATTTGCTAAAAGCCAATAAACATGTCAAAGAGGCGATAGTTATGGCAAAACTGGATATTTCTCTGGAAGAGGCCCGTAAACGTATTGCCGAACATGACGGTTTTATACGCTTTGCTGTGGATAAATAGATAAAATTTTTTACTTATTTTGATAGTTTGTGTTATTTACTAACATCGTGGAAAAATGAATTTTTGCAGTTTAAAAAATAAAAATAAATTAACCGTACTGGGATTAATGTCCGGCACCTCTCTGGATGGACTGGATATCTGTCTTGCGGAGATTCATTATAAAAACCGGAAATTGAATTCTAATATTATCAAATTTGAGTCTGTCTGTTATTCCCAATCTTTTAAACAATATCTTGGGCAATTACCCAAGGGTAATGCCAATTTTCTCTGTGAAGCAAATTTTAGAATTGCCCAAGAATGGACAATATTAATTCAGCAGTTTTTCAACATGAATGAAATTGACCCCAAGGAAATTGATCTTATCGGCTCCCACGGACAGACTGTCTGGCATATCGACAGGCAATCAACATTGCAGATAGGTGAGCCGTCGGTATTGTCGCGGGCCTTTGGAATTCCCTGTATTGCAGATTTTCGGGTCATGGATATTGCTGCTGGGGGATCAGGCGCTCCCCTGGTACCTTTTGTGGATTATCTCTGGTTTAAGGGTCTAAAAAACAATAGCTTGATGTTGAATATTGGCGGCATTGCAAATTTTACGATCATACCTGCTGACTCTACCTCGGTGGATGAAATTTTCGCATTGGATACGGGACCAGGAAACGGATTGATCGATGCTGCTGTCCAAATTGCCACAGAGGGGCAAATGGATTTTGATAAAGACGGAGAGATTGCTGCTAAAGGAAAAATCATTCCATCATTGCTAAACAGGTTGATGACCCACCCGTATATTGAAAAAAAACCGCCGAAATCCACCGGTAAAGAAGTTTTTGGTGAAAATTACATTAAGGAAATTATCAGGGATGAAAATATTCGATCAGAAGAAGAATTTCAGAACCTGATCACAACACTGACCTATTTTACCGCAAAAACAATTTATAGAGGCTATTCCGATAATTTCGCGAAAAACTATCCTGTTCACCAAGTCATTGTAAGTGGTGGTGGTGCTGATAATCCGGTGATCATAAAACACCTCAAAGAATTATTTAAAGAAACCAAGTTTAGACAAGCAGAAGAATTTGGCATTAATGCGGCTGCTAAGGAAGCCCATGCTTTTGCGATTTTAGCGGCCATGCGGGTCTGGGAAGTACCGGCAAATGTACCAAATGTGACTGGCGCGAAGGAGCCGGTATTACTTGGGAAAATAATATATTGATATAATGAAGGAGTTATAGTGAAAATTATTGTACCTATCAAACAAGTACCGGAAACCAGTAATGTGAAAATGGATCCGGAAACCGGTACCATGGTGAGATCGGGCGTTGAACCGATTGTAAATCCACTCGATCTGTATGCTGTCGAAGAAGCCGTGAGATTAAAAGCTGAGTATGGTGGTGAAATTATTGCCATTACGATGGGACCACAAGGGGCCGCCAAAGCGCTGCGGGAAGTGATTTCCATGGGATGTGATCAGGGCGTTTTATTAAGTGACAGAAAATTTGCCGGCGCTGATACCTGGTCTACCTCCTATGTGCTGGCCGAGTCGATACGG
>CAYTLS010000062.1:0-8103 GCA_964438745.1 uncultured bacterium | reverse complement strand
AAAATCGGGCGCTATAAATTTCAGATTATCGGAGTTATGGAAGAGCGTGGTAATGCTTCCTTTTTTGGTGGCCCCAATTATGACCGGCAGGTTTTTATTCCGGTCACCAGTTTTATCAAATATTACGGAAACAGAAACCGGTCATTTGAAATCGCGGTAAAAGTACCGGATCAGGATAGAATGGAAGAATTTCGCTATCGGGTGATTGGTGAAATGCGCAAGATCAGAGGATTGAATCCCAAAGATGATCTGGATTTTGCGCTCAATTCTATGAGCACTCTCACCACGGCCTACAACAAAATTATGGGAACAATTATGCTGATTGGAATGGTGATTACCGGAATATCGCTTTTTGTCGGTGCTATCGGGGTTATGAACATCATGTTTGTATCGGTTACTGAAAGAACCCGGGAGATTGGCATTCGGAAAGCCATTGGCGCAACCAAAAAGATTATTCTGTCGCAATTTCTTTATGAAGCCTCGGTAATCTGTTTAGTGGGGGGATTGATTGGTGTTTTACTTTCCTTTGGAGTGGCGCTGTTGATTGATAAGTTTCTGATGCCGGCCACGCTTTCATTACAGATCATATTGGTCAGTTTAACTGTCTCGATTATGGTGGGAGTTGTTTCCGGATTTGTTCCGGCGTTGAAAGCCTCAAAGTTGAACCCCATTGATGCCTTGCATTACGAATAAAAATTTGGAGTAATTATTATGCAACAATTCTTTGAAGCAATAAAAATGGCCTTCGTCGCTTTGAAAACCAACAAACTGAGATCTGCCCTGACACTAGTTGGTATTATCGCCGGCGTGGCCTCTATTGTGGCTGTGATGACCGGCATTTCTGTCATACAAAATGGTATTGAGCAGGAACTCTCAGTGCTGGGAACCACAACTTTTCAGGTTCAGAAATGGCTCAATGGGCCATCGACACGGGCGGAGCGGATCAAAGCCATGAAACGGCCACCGACTACAGTAGAACATGCTGATGCTATTCGTGAAAAAGTAGATGTGGTCGATATGGTTGGAGCAGAATTGTGGGGCTATAATCGCGTGGTTCAATACCGTGATAAGAAAACTGAACCGAGAATGGTGATGTGTGGCGGGACACCTGAATACCCTTTTAATAACACACATTTAATTGCACTTGGCAGGAATATCACAAATCAGGAAGTCGAAACGGGCCGCAATGTCGTTGTTATCGGACACAACATTGCCGATGAACTATTTCCATGGTCAGACCCGGTCAACAGAACGATTAAAATCGACGGACGAAAATTTACGGTGGTCGGTGTGTTTGAACCAAAAACATCAGTCATGGGTGGTCAATATGATAATTATATGCTGGTGCCAATTACAATATATGAAAGAATATATGGCAAATACAGGGGCGATGGTTCCCTGAATTCCGTCAACATTACAGTCAATGCAAAATCGCCGGACCTCCTGCAGGAAGCCATCGAGAAAACCCGTCTTGTCATGCGCCAGGAACGGGGCCTGAAACCCAATGAAGAAGATAATTTTACGATCTTTACCAACCAGAGCCAGATTGACCAGTTTAATCGAACCACTGCCGGTGTGAAAGTCGGTGCATTTGTGATTGGTATTATTGCCCTGGTGGTTGCCGGCATCGGTATCATGAATATCATGCTTGTTTCTGTGACGGAGCGAACCAAAGAAATCGGCTTGCGTAAAGCGCTGGGTGCAACCCGAAAAAATATTCTGACCCAGTTTCTGATGGAAGCCATCATGCTTTGTAATATTGGTGGCCTCTTTGGCGTATTAGTTGGATACGGTCTGGGTAATGTAATGCAGTTTTTTACCAATTTTGAAGCTCATATTCCGCTGGAATGGGCAATTGGCGGGCTGGCTTTTTGTACAGCAGTGGGAATCACTTTTGGACTGTGGCCTGCCATTTTTGCTTCACGATTGGATCCTATTGAATCGCTGCGGTTTGAATAAACTGTTCTGCTGTATTAAAAAAAAGAAAAGATCTCTTTTTCTACAAATAAAGCGAATTTTTCGAATAATTATATCATCCTGTTTTACATAATTGGTTTGTTTAAAAAATGAACATTGTCTGTTTTTAATACAAGAAATGATGGTTGATTTAGTCACCTCAATTTTACTGAAAACCATTTCAAATCATTAAAAACTGGTGAGGTTTATTCTATTTTATCCTTCTAACAAATTTTACTTCCCATTTGTGTTTATTATTTGTACAAAAATAGCAATGGTAATATTGGTATTTTAATTTACATATTTACAATAATTTAAGTCTTATTTTGGCCGCAGGTACATTTTTTGGCATAGGTATAGGCGACTTTTGAAAAAAAATGATTAAACGAGGTTGACATGAAGACAAAAAAATTATTAATACTGGTTGTACTTGCAATTTTGCTTTGCGGACAGAGTTTTGCGCAGGAAATAGGTGAATGGCGAACAACAACAGATTTTACAATTCATCACAGTGAAAAAGGCTACAATCTTCCTGATGCTTATACGCTGGCGATTATAGCCAATTATTACAGTGTGAAAAAATTTGAAGAGGTGGGCTTTTCATGGTGGCAAGCAGATCTGACAACTTTTACCCTTGGAGTGGCATGGGAAGTCAAAGACGGCTTGGTTCCCCTGGAAGAGGTACCCATTTTTGGCGGTAATGGTTTTTCCACTACCGATATCGCAGTCAATGCCGGTGTGATCGTGACAAATCGTATTCTGAAATTTGGTCTTAGTAAAGTTTTAGGGTATGTTTCCAATAACACGAAATTGAATTTAGTAGCGAAATAATTCTCTCCTTCCTTCCTATACAGTTCTTCGCTGAACGTTATATGACCGGTTCCTGATATTTGGAGCCGGTTTTTTTTTGTTTGATCATTAAAGTGTAAAACTGCATTGTTTAAATTTTCTACAATGACCAATTTTTATACAAAAATAAATAATTGATTTGGTTGGTTGAATTTTGGTAATAATTACTTCAAAAGATTGAAAACTGGTCAATAATATTATATTTCATCATTTTGGCAGAATTCATATTCAAATTTTGTCTATTAATTGGACAAGGTATCATGGTGTTTGTTTTTTACATAAGATATTGAAAGTCAGATAATTAGTGTTTTTCTAACCTCGGGTACATTTTTTGGCATAGATATAAGTGACTTTTGAAAAAAAATGATTAAACGAGGTTGACATGAAGACAAGAAATTTATTTATCGCGATAATCACAGTTTTAGTATTGATGGTGAACCAGGCATCAGCCCAGGACTATTTTCAATGGCGCTGGTCTGACTCTAAATTTATGGTAACGCCGGAAGCCAATACTGCCCATTGTATCGGCAGTGCATTTTTGGCGGATTTTATTGAATCCCGGGGGATGAAATGGTGGCAGGCGGATCTGACTGCCATCGGACTGGGCGCTTTATGGGAAGTCAAGGATGGTTTAGTTCCTTACGAAAAAGTACCTGTTTTTGGATCTGAAGGATTTTCCATGATGGATTTGAAACTGGATATCGCCGGAGTCGTACTGAACAGAGTTGCCAATTATGGCATCAAGCAGATTGTTAAATATTCCCGCCGGAAAATTAAACAACACCGAAGAGATCGCACCCCTTATTAGACAATATATTTACTAATCCCTTATTGGCGGCGTTTTCCTGGTAATGGAAAATGTCGCTATTTTTTTATCTCAAAAACTTTAATCTGAAGATCTCATTCTGTACTTTTTAAAAGTACCATAAACTGATAAGGGAGGGGTTTTATGAGCATTCAGGTTAACAATACAAACATTCCGGCGCATATTATTAGCAAATGGCAAAATGTTGTCAATATCATGGCGGATATTTTAGCGGTTCCCGCGGCAATCATCACCCGTGTACATCCGCCGGAAATTGAAGTATTGCAGTCGGCTGAGACAGCTGATAATCCCTACAGCCCGGGGGATAAGGTGAAGATGGCCAACCATTACTGTGAAAAAGTTGTGACCCGTAATAAAAGATTGCAGGTGGAATTTGCTCCCAAAAATACGGACTGGAATAGTGCGCCTGAGATTGATTACGGTATGGTAGCGTACCTTGGTTTTCCGGTATGCTGGCCAAAAGGTGAAATGTTCGGAACAATCTGTGTTTTGGACAATAAGGAAAATCAATTTGGCTACCGGTATAGCAAGGTTTTACATGAATTTCGCGAATTGATTGAATCCCATTTATCTCTGATTGTTATGAATAATGAATTAGAGACCGCAGTGCAAGAAATCAAAACCCTGCGCGGAATGCTACCCATCTGTAGTTATTGCAAAAAAATCCGGGATGATGACGGGTACTGGAATAAACTGGAAACATACATTCGACAACATTCGGAGGCGGAATTCAGCCACGGAATATGCCCCGATTGTGCAAAAAAATATTATCCGGACATGAAGATTTTTGATGAGTTGGTATAATGCCCGCTAACAAACCTGCTTGAGATTGGTTTGTCATATTTGTATCATATGAAGAATAATTCAGGAGGGATAAAAAGTGGAGAAAATATTTTCAATTCTTTGGATTCTGATCTTACCGGTTTGTGTTTTCGGGCAACAGGTAGAGACCTATATCATCGATGTGACTTTTTTTCCGGAAGATGCTGAAATGTGGTCATATCCGGTGAACAATACCGCTTTTATGCGAGGAGAAACCAGGGTTAAACTAAGGACTGTCAATACTCAATCGATTGATTTCTATCTGCATGGTGAATTGAAAATTGATTCGATTGTGGTTGATAATGCCATTGATTATACTACAGAAAAAGTATTGTACAGGCGCAATTATTCTCAAATTGCACTGAAAACAACTATTGCCGGCAAAGATATTTTACAAGACAAGGAAATAAGGATCCATTACTCTGGATTTATGAATCCTTCCAGGGCACGCAGTTTATCGGATTATATGCGGATTGATAAACATGAAGGTGTTTTTCTGAGATCTTTTGGTTACTCTCTTTGGTTCCCTGTTTTCCTCACTGATGAACAGGAAAGTCATATTGCCAATTTCGAATCGGTTACCCTGAATTTGCCAACAGAATTCAAAGGCATAGTGGTTGGTGACCTGGTAGAGGAAAAAGAAAACGATAACAGATGTGTTGCGGAATGGAGACCCGGCCCGGTTGATATCAGGAATATTCAATGCACTGCTGACAACTATCAGATATTAAGCAAAGAAAATCTGCATATTTATTTTAGCAACAATAAAAACCAGGCAAAATCAATTTTGACCTTTACTGATAATATGAAAACGTTTTTTCACCAGCATTTTCGATCAATCGAAGACAATTCCTCACTCTATATTTTACAAATGCCAAAATACGGCAATATTTCCGCCCATAATGTGATCGGGATTTCTGATGCGGTTTATACCAATTTTGAAAAGAATATCAGTTCCAAACTGACCATTGCTCATGAGTTGGTACATCCCTTTGTACAAACACCAATTTCTCAGGATAATCCTTTTTATGCCCTGATTACAGAGGGCTTTCCCAGTTTTTTTCATCTGTATGGTATGGCAATGATTGATACCGGCAGTGATTTTGATATTCATGACTATATGGAGAGGATTGAAGAGAGTTATCTTCGTAAAAAGAAGACAGGAAAAACCAGGCGCGGTTACGATCTGCCGGCGGATAAACCAATTTTGAAAATTCAACCGGATGAAATCGGACAGTACAAGGACAGATTCATTTTGTCTGACCGGGTACGCCTCTTTTTGTATGATCTCTGGCAAACTATGGGGGACGAGAACTTTGCGGCTTTTCTGAAAGAGCTCTTCCAACTCACTGATATTGATTATGACATATTTGAACACCTGGTTTTATCTTACCTCCCTGATTATGGAGAAAAACTGACATGCTGGCTGAAAACGATTCAGTTTCCACCGGACACCCATTAGCTCAAATTCACCTCACTTAGCAGGTTTTTTTAACTTTCATTAACCACTGTACTATCTTATTTTACAGTCATGAAAAGAATCTGTTATGGTATAGTGATCATTTTATTCCGGGTTTGTTTTCTCTATAGCGTCGAAGGGGATTATCGCTTTGAGCATCTGACAACAGCCAGCGGCCTTTCTCACAATACCATCATTGAAATTCTGCAAGACCACCAGGGATTTTTATGGTTTGGTACACTGAACGGGCTGGACCGCTATGACGGCTATCAATTTACCACATACAAGCCTGTTGCCGGGGACAGCACAAGTTTGTCGGATAATGTCATCAATGCCTTGTACGAAGACCGTCAGCACCAGCTTTGGGTGGGTACGCTTAAGGGCTTAAACCGGTATGACCGCAAGCAAAATAATTTTGTCCGCGTAGGTCATGAACCGGATAATGATAATTCATTGATCGATAACCGAATCCGGTGCATTACCGAAGATCAAATGGGCATTTTGTGGATCGGCACCGAGGGCGGTATCAGTTGCTACAATCCTACAGAAAAAACCTTCAAAAATTATGTGCCGAATCCAGCAAAAAAGGGGCGTTTACAGGATTTTATCATTCATGATATTTTTGAAGACAGCCGCAACCGGATCTGGATCGCCACGGAGTTGGGTCTGAATAAATACAACCGGATCAGTGATGACTTTGACTATTATCCTTATCAACTGAAACCAGGTGACCCAATACCAGCAGCCATGTGTATCGAGGAGGATCGCTGGGGAAATATATGGGTGGGCACCTGGAACAAGGGATTGCAGCGTCTGGACATTGCCACGCAAAAATTCCAACACGCTAAAGCCATTAACGCTGAGATCATAACAGATATTCATATTGATAATGACAATCGAATGTGGATTTGCAGCTATGATCAGGGGCTGTTTGTTCTTCCCCGGGTTTACCGGGATTTAAGTCCTAAAAATTTTTCGGAACTGCAACACTACAGTTATGATGAATTCGATGCTACCGGCATTCGTTCCAATGAATTGTGGACGATTTTTGAAGATCAGACCGGAATTATCTGGATTGGTAATGAAAATGCCGGCCTCAATAAGTGTAATCCGGCGGCCAGTTCTATTCTGCATTATCGTGCTAAAATTTCTGATACCAATGGTTTGTCCAATAATACTGTCACCGGTTTTTATGAGGATGAAACCGGAAAAATATGGATCAGCACCCGGTTTGGCGGACTGAATAGATTTGATCCGGACCGGAACAACTTTGAGGTTTATCAACACGATGAGAAGGATGACAATAGCATCGCCGCGAATATGATCGTCAGCATTACCGGAACTGAGGAATATCTGTGGATTGGTACCGGCGCGAATGGACTGGACAGGCTTAATCGTTACACGGAAGAAATCAGTCATTTTCGTACTTCGCCCAATGATCCCCGGTCAATCGGTTCGGATAATATTTATTCACTGTTCAAAGATTCCGGCGAGCGGATATGGATTGGTACCTGGGGCGGCGGTTTATCCCTGGTGAATGAGGATCAGGAAAGCTTTACCAATTACCCAATAGATGAAGCCAATACACGGCTCAATGTGGTGACCACTATTGCCGAAGACACCTCGGGAGCGCTTTGGCTCGGGACGTATGGTAAAGGGTTGGTTTATTTTGAGCCGGAAACCGGGGAGATGATTTTCTTTCAGCATGATGATGAAAATCCGGAAAGTATTGGGCATAATAACATTAACACAGTTTTTGTGGATGAAAACGGTCGGCTTTGGATCAGCACAATGGGCGCCGGAATCAATACCCTTGAAAATTTTGATTCGAAATCGGGAACCGCCATTTTCGGAAAAATTGACAAAGATGAGGAATTGCCGGACAACATTGTTGAGTTCATTGTGCAGGATAATGACGGGCTGTTGTGGTTTGGCACCAATTATGGCGTGGCATCGCTTAATCCCGTCAGCGGGGAATTAAGGACCTTTAATAGTGAAGATGGCTTTGGACAGGATGTTTTCATTCATGAAGCAGTCTTGCGGGCAAGGAATGGGGCTTTGTATTTCGGCGGGATAAATGGGTTCAATATTTTTTATCCCAACAATCTACAGTATAATAGCCATGTTCCGCCGGTGGTCATCACGGATTTTCAGATTTTCAACCAATCGGTGGAACCCGGTGGAGCGTTTG
>CAYTLS010000061.1:0-8144 GCA_964438745.1 uncultured bacterium | reverse complement strand
AACCGGTTATTAATGCCCTGTTTGGTGACCGGTTTTTTATCTGTTTGAATTATTGTAATAGTATTCCTTAAAAGGAGCTTTTAGGGAATTTGGGGGTGTTTTTGAAAATATAAAATAATAAGTATGTAACCTGTTGTTTTATCAACCTTCAAAATTTAAAATTAAATTAATTAGGACAGGTGCAATAATTTTTCACCTTGAAGAAATCTCCCCAAACCCATAAATTTCCCAGCCTTTACAAAAAAAATCAAAAAATGGTGGAACATTTTTTCATGTCATTCAAAAAACAAGTTGGGTATAACCAATATTTTAAATAATTACTTAAGCCGATTGATTGAATTTTGATAGATAGAGCAATTTGAGAATAGAATTTAGAATAAGGGGAAACTATGATCAGAATTGAAAACTTGAAAAAAAGCTATGACACTGTCGATGCTGTGAAAGGTATCGATTTTGTGGTGAATGATGGCGAAATTCTCGGATTTCTAGGACCGAATGGCGCCGGTAAAACCACCACCTTGCGTATGATAACATCCTACCTCTCACCGACTGAAGGTAAAGTCCTGATCGATGATTTGGATGTGGTTGAAGATTCCGAAGAAACCCGTAAACAGATCGGGTATTTGCCGGAACACAATCCACTTTATGAGGATATGATTGTTTATGACTTTTTGGAATTTGTTGCTAAAGCAAGACAGATTGATCCCAATGATTTTCCAACCCGGCTAAAGGAGGTGATTGACCTGTGTGGATTGAAACAAGTGATTCACCGGCCGATTAGTGAACTGTCCAAAGGGTTTCGTCAGCGAGTCGGCCTGGCTCAGGCGATTATTCACGACCCGAAAATACTTATCCTGGATGAACCCACCACGGGACTTGACCCGAACCAGATTGTGGAGATCCGGGAATTGATAAAAGCCCTGGGCAAGGAAAAAACCGTCATTATCTCCAGTCATATTCTCCAGGAAATTCAGGCCACTGCCGACCGTACCATCATTATTAATAATGGTGAAATCGTGGCTGACGGCACAGTGGAAGAACTGATGAGCAGTTTTCAGGGGCATACACAACTGGAAATGGAACTTCTCAATGCGACAAATGAGGATATTAATGGATTGACCGCGACTGATGAGACCATTGCTATCAGGGCCATTGAAGACAAGGGCGCCCTTAAGTTTATCAGAATGGAATATCCGAATACCATTGATCCCCGTGAAAAGATATTTGATTATGCAACCGCTAAAAACTGGAAAATTCTGGAAATGACCCGTCACAAAGTCAGCCTGGAAGATGTGTTCAGAAATCTGACCGTGGAAGGAGGAAAATTCGATGCGAAATAATATTGTTACGATTTATAAAAAAGAACTGGCCTCCCTGTTTAACTCACCGGTGGCCTATATTACAATTATTGTATTTTTATTGATCAACAGTTGGTTTTTTACCAGCACTTTTTTTCTGATCAATCAATCGGATCTCAGGCAGCTGTTCAATGTGGCGCCTTTGACCTTTCTCTTTTTTGTGCCGGCTATCACCATGAGCCTGGTAGCCAAGGAAAAGAATGACGGGACTTTGGAATTTCTGGCCACCATGCCGATATCCGACAGTGAGATCATTGCCGGGAAATTTTTGGCGGCCCTTTCTCTGCTGGGCACTGCTATATTATTTACCCTGGTGCATTTATTGACTTTGATAGCCGTGGGTAATAATTTCGATTTTGGCGCCCTGATTTCCGGCTATGTGGGGCTGCTGATTTTGGGAGCCGCGTACTCATCCATCGGCATCTTTGCCAGCACAATTACGGACAACCAGATCACCGCTTTCATCATCAGTTTTCTGGTTATATTCATTTTCTTTATTCTGGATAAGATACTGATCTTTGTACCGGCATTTATGACCACTACGATTCAATATTTGAGTGTGGATTATCATCTGAGCAATATTTCCAAAGGCGTCATAGACTCCCGGAATATCGTCTATTTTGCATCGATGATCAGTTTCTTTTTGCTCGTCAGTATTCGCGTTCTGGAAATGAGAAAGTGGAGGTAAATCATGACACAGATACATAATAAAAAACAGTTTACGACATATTTAATATTGATCATTGCCATTATTGTGATTTTTAATATTGCCTTGCGATCTCTGTTTTTCAGGGTTGATTTGACAAAAAATAATGTCTACTCCCTTTCCAATTCCAGTAAAACCGTGATCAAAAAACTGGATGACCGTATGATCGCGAAAGTATTCTTTTCCGAAAATCTACCGGGACAGTATGCCAATTCACGGCGTTATCTGCAGGATTTACTGGAAGAATACCAGGCTTATTCCAAAGGTGATTTTCATTTTGAATTCATCAATCCTGATGAGGATGAAGAGGCCATGCAAGACGCGCAATCCTATCAAATTCCGCCGATCCAACTGCAGGTTATTGAAAATGATAAAATGGAAGTGAAAAAGGTCTACATGGGACTTGTGCTGCTTTATAATGACAAAAAAGAAACCCTGCCGGTTATTCAGCGTACCAGCGGCCTGGAATATGATCTGACAGCCGCCATTAAAAAACTAACAGCAGTCAACATGAAAACGGTGGGTATTTACTCGGCGACGCCGGATCTGAAGACGCAGAATTTGCAGAAAATCCTAAGTCAGACCTATTCTGTTCGCCCGGTAGGCCTGGACGATGAAATTCCAACCGATATCAACACATTACTGGTGCATGGTGTGACAGATTCACTGTCAGAAGATGAACTCTATCATCTGGATCAATACATTATGCGCGGCGGCAAATTATTTCTCGGTGTTTCCCGGGTGGATGCGCAACTGCAACAGGGAATTGGCAATGAAATCAAATCCAATCTCTATGATTTTCTCGCCCACTATGGGATCGGTATCGGGCAGGATATGTTGATCGATAAACGCTGTGGCCAGATTCAGATCCAACAGAAGCAGGGATTTTTCTCCTTTGCCTCAGCCATTGATTATCCGCCCTTTATTTGGGTACAAAATTTTAATGACGACAACATCATCGTCAGGGATCTGGAAGAGGCCCGTCTGTTCTTTACCAATGCCATTTATTCGGTAACCGGTGATGACAATTATACTCCTTTAATGAAAACCTCTGATAATACCGGCACCATCAAAGTCAGCCAGGTGCCAACACAACAATATGGTCAATATACTATGGCGCAGGGATACAACATCATGCCGGACATTGAAAACAGCCAGCAATATACCAATCCGGCGATGACCTCTTTTACGGAACCCAGCCAACCGGTAGCAGCCTTGTTTGCCGGTGGATTTACCAGTTATTTTGCAGACAGCACTGACCGCGCTCAGGAGGACACCTTTGTTCAATCCACCAACAGCGGACAAATCCTTGTGGTTGGTGACAATGAATTCTTTAACGACCAGGCGGCTGGCGGCGTGGAGGCCAATCTGAATTTTATTACCAACGGTATCGACTATCTCTCCGGCGATAAAGAGTTGATCGAAATCCGTTCCCGCGGCGTTACTTCCAGACCCCTGGATGAATTGTCAAAATCCAGCCGGACCTTCTGGAAATGGCTCAATATATTCTTGCCATCATTATTGGTCATTCTCTACGGATTATTCCGTATGAAACGCAATAAAGACAAACGTAAACTCATGGAGGAAATCTATGGCGGCTAAAAATCCCTGGACTAAATATATTGTACTGCTGGTAATTGCGCTAATGTTACTGAGCATCAATTTTTTGAAAAACCGGAAGTATGAAGAAAAATCAGAACCGATTTTTACTTTTGACAAAACGGCTGTGACCGAAATCAAGGTCACCAAAGACACCCTTTCGGTGACACTGATAAAAGGGGACACCAGCTGGGTCTTTGCCGCACCGGATACCGGTGAGGTGAACCAAAACCGGACAGATGCTTTTCTGAAAAATCTAGTGGCCGAAGGTGAACTTACAGGCTACCAGACCAAAAATCCTGATAAATATGCGACCTATGGCATTACTGATGATGACGCAACTAAAATTCAATTGAAATTGGCCGGTAATAAAATGAGGACTGTTTTTGTATCCCGGTCCAAAAGCAATTGGGCGCATGATTACATTCGCTACCCGGATGATCCGAAAGTTTATATTACCGACAAGAAAATTATGTATTATTTTTCAGAAAGAGCAAGTTTCTGGCGTAAGTGAATGATATTGTGTTGATCTCGGTTTTGTAATAAAAGGCTGTTCGTGAGAGCAGCCTTTTTTGGTTAGACAAAATTTTCGATTGCTTATATTTAATGATAATGATACCTTTATATTCCGGAAAGAAGTGGAGGGTTAGCAGGTGTTAAGTCAAGGGAAAGCCTTTAAAAACAAGTACAGTCATTTATCAGACAAGGTTGTTGATGTCAATACAGGCGAAGTGAAAATCGGTGTAGGGGAAGTGGTATTGCGGTCCAATGCAATCGGTTCCTGCATCGTTGTTGTGGTCTATAATCCGGAAGCCAGGACCGGCGGCCTTGCTCATATCATGTTGCCCGGCGCGTCCAGGAATAAAAAAGTAAATACAAAATACGCAGATGATGCAATTCTGGAATTACTGGACAAATTATTAAATCTCGGAATTCCAAAAAGTAAACTCACTGCATGCGTTGTTGGGGCAGGTAATGTGCTAAAGCGTGAAAATGAAACGCTTTGTATGGCCAATATTAATTATGTTACCGGCCTGCTGGAACGATTCGATATACCGGTAAATGCGCAATCCCTGGGGGGAGTGGAGCGCAGATCTGTTGTATTGGATGTGGCGACCGGAACTGTAAATTATACGATTGGGGATGGCGCTGTAAAAAATTTATGGCAATATTAACCTGAATTATTCATTTTTATGAATAATTCAAAGCAATTAAAATCAAGTAAGAAAAGGAGCCGGTCTTGAGCAAAAATAAAAAAGGGCAGCAGGGAAAATCAGAAACCATTAACATACCACAAAAATATGAATTACTAGACGCTGAAACGATCGTCGAAAGTATTCATGACGCCTTTTTTGCTCTTGATAAAAATTTCCGTTTGACCTACTTCAATCATCAGGCGGAAGAAATACTTCAACGAAATAAGGAAGATGTTCTTGGCAAACACATCTTTGAGGAAGCGTTTCCTGAAGCCAAAGGAAGTATTTTTGAAGAAAAGTACACGGAAGCGCTAAAGGAGCAGAAAAGTCTGCAGTTTGAAACCTTTTTTGGTGTAGAACCCTATGTTAATTGGTATGATGTCCGGGTTAATCCAATCGATGGCGGTATTACGGTTTATTTTATGATCATCACGGCAAGAAAAAAAAATGAAGAACAATTGAAAGCGTCCAACCAGCAGTTACGGGCCACTGAACAGCAGCTCAGAGCAAATAATCAACAACTGGCTGCAACTGAACAACAGCTTCGCGCGAATAATCAGCAATTGGAAGCTCAAAATCAACAACTCAAGGCGGCAGAAATTGAGTTGGTTGACAGAGAGAAAAAAATACGCCATATTCTGGAGAATACAACCAATCTCTTTTATCATCACACCCCTGACCATGTCATAACTTATATGAGCCCTCAGGTGGAGGAGGTTTTAGGCTATACTGCTGAAGAGACGACGATGAGATGGACAAAGCTGGCAACGGATAATCCGGTCAATGAAGCGGGATTTCAAAAAACAGAAAAGGCCATAAAAACCGGACAAAAACAACCTCCCTATGAATTGGAACTAAAACGAAAAGACGGACGCAAAATCTGGGTAGAAGTCAGGGAAGCGCCAATTATTGAAAAGGGTAAGGTCACTGCCATTACCGGCTCATTGAATGAAATTACACAGCGAAAACTTGCCGAAAATAAACTCCGGCAGAGTGAAGAAAAATACCGCATGATTGTAGAAAATGCCATCGACGGGATCGAAATTACGCAGGATAACAGGCTGATTTTTTTTAATGATCAATTGGCGAAAATGCTGGGATATACCAAAGAGGAGTTGTTAAACACTCCTTTTAGCCAGGTGTTTACAGAAAAAGCATTGGAAGAATTAAAAGAAAGAGAGCGAAAACGAGCGGCCGGCGCTGAATTACCCTCTATCTACAAAACAACATTCAGATGTAAAGATGGCGATGTAATCAAAGTAGAAGTATCTTATGAAATAATAGATTATCATGATAAGCCGGCAACATTTGCGATAATTCGGGATATTACTGAAAAAGAATTATTGGAAGAAAAACTGAATCAGTCACAAAAACTGGAATCGGTGGGACGGCTGGCCGGTGGTGTAGCCCATGATTTTAACAACAAACTCACGGTTATCGTTGGCTATACGGAAATGTTAATGAAACAGTTTGAAAAAAACAGTGAGATACATGAGGAACTCAAGGAAATATTCAATGCCGCTATTCAGTCTAAAGATGTAACCCGTCAATTATTGGCCTTCGCCAGGAAACAGACCATTTCTCCAAAAATTTTGGATATCAATAAGACGATCAAAAAAATGTTGAAAATGCTGGACCGGTTAATTGGTGAAAAGATCACGCTGATTTGGCTACCGGAGCAGGAAATTTGGCCGCTGAAAATTGATCCGTCACAAATCGATCAGATCCTGGCCAACCTCTGTATCAATGCTCGCGATGCCATTGACGGAGACGGGAAAATTATCATTGAGACGAAAAATATTTCGGTCACTGAAAATAAATTTAATAATGACAGAAATTTTATACCCGGCGATTATGTACAGATTTCCGTCAGTGATAATGGGTGTGGTATTGATGAAGAGACCCAAAAAAATATTTTTGAACCCTTTTTCAGCACCAAGGATATCAACCAGGGAACGGGATTGGGCCTGGCCACTGTTTATGGTATAGTCAAACAGAATAATGGCTTTATTTATGTTTACAGCGAACTTGGGCAGGGAACGACTTTCAAAATATTTATTCCCCGAAATGCAACCGGGATTACTAAGCCGGAGAGTGCCCAAAAGGATGATCTAAGGGTTGGAAAGGGTGAACTCATTTTGCTGGTGGAAGATGAAGAAAAGATTATTAAAATGAGTAAAAAAATATTATCAATGCTGGGCTACCAGGTAATCGCTACAAGTTCTCCTCTTCAGGCTATTGACCTTGCCCGTAAAAATAAAGATAAAATAAAAATGTTGATCACCGATGTAATCATGCCCGAGATGAACGGACGGGAATTAACGGATAAATTGCAACAGGAATTGCCGGAACTAAAGGTCCTTTTTATGTCTGGATATACTGCCAGTACCATTGAGAGTCAGGGAATTATTAATGGAAAAATTAATTTTATACAAAAACCCTTTGCCATGCGGGACTTTGGTGAGAAAATCCGGAGAATATTGAGTGAATGATTTTTGTCTCAATTTATTTTCCGGCTTTCTTTTTGTAACCTTGAATTGGTATGGAAAAATAAAAAAGAAAGTTGATCATGCAACACCTTAAAATATTCCTCCTGCTTATTGTGATTTTATTTAATTATGCCTGTTTAAAGATTAATACACCCGGTGGAATTGTTGTCTGGGGGTCCCCGGAAATATCAACCATTACCCTGGATAATATTAACTTTAATGAGATCGTTGTTGCGGACAAATTCAATGTGACTATTCAGCAGGGCGATCAATATAGTATAGTCGTCAGAGTCAATCAAAACTTAAAAAACTTCCTGAATGTTGAACAAAAATACACGGTTTTGGATGTTCAGATGAAGCCGAATCATTTTTATAAAGATGCTGTATTGGAGGCAGATATTACCCTGCCCAATTTGATTTATCTGGATGTTAACGGCATTAGCAAGGTCTCGGTCAATGAGTTTATTCCCAAACAGGACATTAGAATTGATGTGACCGAAGGTTCAACACTGTTGGCAAATCTGCGTGCGAAGGGACTTTTTCTTTCTGTCAAAAATAGCAGTGAGGTGGAATTCTCCGGGAGCGCCATATATTTAAAAGCGGAAGGCATCAACGCTTCAACTCTGAATATGCTTGATATTGCAGCGCAGCGGGCAAATATTTACCTTAGCGTAGGCAGTGACGGGATCTTTAATATACGCGACCGGTTTGTTGCGGAACTTCGCGCCAGTGCGACCATGCAGTATACCGGCGATGGCACGGCGGAAAAAGTTGTCAAAGACGATTCTTCTACTCT
>CAYTLS010000060.1:0-8251 GCA_964438745.1 uncultured bacterium | reverse complement strand
GAACACCAACGGCCCGGTCACCTTTTTCATTCAGTTTTTCAAGGTTTGCCAATGATCTCAGCAATGCAGTACCACCACCAGGTACAATACCTTCTTCGACAGCAGCACGTGTTGCATTCAATGCATCTTCCACACGGGCTTTCTTTTCTTTCATTTCAACTTCTGTTGAGGCTCCAACTTCCAGTACAGCAACACCACCTGACAGTTTGGCCAGACGTTCCTGCAGTTTTTCTTTATCATAGTCAGAGGTTGTATTTTCAATCTGAGTTCTGATCTGATTTACTCTTGCTTTGATATTATCAGAGTCACCAGCACCTTCAACGATGGTTGTATTGTCTTTATCAATTCTTACTTTTTTAGCAGTACCCAAATGTTCGATAGTGGCATTTTCCAGTTTATAACCACGATCTTCAGAAATTACAGTACCACCAGTAAGTACAGCGATGTCTTCCAGCATTTCTTTGCGACGGTCTCCAAATCCCGGTGCTTTCACAGCCGCAACTTTCAGAGTACCACGCAATTTATTAACAACTAAAGTTGCCAACGCTTCACCTTCAACATCTTCAGCAATGATCAACAGGCCTTTATTCATCTGTGAAGTTTTTTCCAAAATCGGCAGCAGGTCTTTCATGCTACCAATTTTTTTATCATAGATAAGAATGAAAGGATCATCCAGATTAGTGTCCATATTATCAGAATCAGTTACAAAATATGGTGACAAGTAGCCTCTGTCAAACTGCATACCTTCAACAACTTTCAGTCCTGTTTCTGTTCCTTTGGCTTCTTCAACTGTAATAACACCGTCCTTGCCGACTTTATCCATTGCGTCAGCGATCAGGTCGCCGATAACCTTATCATTATTGGCGGAAATTGAGCCAACCTGGGCAATTTCTTCTTTATTGGATACATCACGGGCCAGTTTGTTAAGAGATTCTACAATATTGTCTTTAGCAGCATCGATTCCCCGTTTGATTTCCATTGGATCGGCACCGGCTGTTACATTTTTAATTCCTTCTGAAATGATAGACTGCGCCAAAACAGTTGCTGTTGTGGTACCATCTCCGGCAATGTCAGAGGTTTTGGAAGCCACTTCTTTTACCATCTGTGCGCCGATGTTTTCTCTTTTATCTTTTAATTCAATTTCTTTAGCTACAGTTACACCATCTTTTGTTATTGTTGGCGCGCCAAAGCTTTTTTCGATGACCACATTACGGCCTTTTGGGCCTAATGTTACCTTGACTGCATTTGCGAGTTTATCAACACCAGATTTCAGATCACTTCTGGCTTCTAAATTATATTTGATTTCTTTAGCCATATTATAATTTCTCCTATTCTTTTATAGAATTGCCATTATATCATTTTCATTCATTATTAAGTATTCTTCACCTTCATAGGTAATTTCCGTACCGGCATATTTACCGTATAGAACTTTGTCGCCAACAGTTAATTCCATCGGCGCTCTTTCCCCATTATTTTTTAATTTTCCGGCTCCTACTGCGACGACCTCGCCTTGTTGAGGTTTTTCTTTTGCTGTATCAGGAAGGATAATTCCTCCCGAAGTCTTTTCTTCTGCGGCTGCAGATTTTACTACTACTCGATCACCAAGAGGTTTAAGTTTCATAAAAACTCCTTTCGTTTTTCAATTTATTATTCCAATTTTAAAAGATTTATGACGGAGCGAGAAATTACAAAGCATGTGCCAGCGATTTTACCAGTCAAAAAGGCATATCTTTTGTACTTTTGACAAGAACAAATAATGAACAGGAGCAAAATGATACCAAAAAGAAATTTGATGCGTGCACTAAAAAAATCGATCAAACAACCCGGCTATGCAATCCAAAATCTGTCGAAACGGCTTAAAGCTCATTTTGCCTATTCCTTTGGAAAGGGACGCGCCTTCATGCCTGAAACCCTTTCACTATTTATTACCTACAAATGTAATCTTAACTGTAAAATGTGCGGCCAGTGGGGCGATCGAGGGACGTTTAAAAACTATGACAAAAATGTACTCAATGAACACTTATCATTGGAAACCATTCAACAACTGATAAATGATGTCAAATCCTTTAACCCCAATATTACTTTATTTGGTGGCGAACCGCTCATTAATCCCAATATTATTACAATTATTCGTAAAATAAAAGCAAATGGATTGCGCTGTAACCTGATCACCAATGGTACATTATTAAAAAAATATGCTGCCGAAATTATAGACAGCGGCCTGGATGAAATTATTTTTTCATTGGACGGGAATGCTGAAACCCATGATTCTATTCGGGGAATTTCCGGCACCTTTACCAGGGCTCTGGAGGGATTCAGATTGCTTAATGAATTAAAAAAACAGCATCATACAAAAAAACCATTCATCAATATTAACAGCACAATATTCGCCGACAATCACACAAAATTACTAGAAATTATCGAGGCCGCCCGGGAATTTCACCCTGACAATTTGACTTTTCATCATCTTTTATTCCTGGACAATCGCAAAATCCCCCATTTTCAAAAAAAATTTACGGAACAATTTGGTCAGACCCCTTTTGACTGGAATGGCTTTGGGGTAGATCAAATACCAAATATCAACCCAAACGAAATAATTACTCAAAAAAAAGTTATGCAGGGAAATAAATATCCGTTTAATATCAGTTTTTATCCGAATTTTAACGATGAAGATATTAAAAAATGGTATACCGCATTTGAATTCAAATCCAACAGTTATCAAAACAGATGTTTGAGTTTATGGATGACTGCATATATTTTTCCCGACGGGACAGTACGTCCGTATCATACAATGAATTATGATATTGGAAATATTAATGAACAATCTTTCCTTAAGATATGGAATAATATAAAATTTCAAAAATTGCGACAGCATCTTATTAAACATAAATCCTTTGAAGTATGTTCTAAAGGCTGCACGGAATTTTTCCGATATTAATATTGTTTATGTTTGATAATAATAGGTTGAATAATTAAATTGTAAAAAATTTGGGATATCGAGAATGAAAAAGATTTTAATTATAGATGATGATTATGAAATTCGCGAAATACTATCTACATATTTGTCAAGCCAGAATTTTGAAATTGAAACTGCTGAAAATCTGACTATTGCCGAACAAAAAGTCAGCACATTTCAACCAGACTTAATACTGCTGGACATGATTTTACCAGATGGCCATGGCAATGATTTTTTACAAACCCTGCAAAAAAAGAATATCACAATACCAGTAATCATGGTGACCGGGGTTACCGAAAAGGATGTCGCGCTAAGATCCCTGGAATTGGGTGCCACGGATTATATTACCAAGCCCATTGATTTACAGTACTTATCAACAAGTGTTATTGCTAAATTATTAACTGTTCTCTAAAATCAGGGATTGAATGCATTTCAAAAACCTTATTAATCCAGGATATTATTTCATTTTTATTCTATTTATTCTGTTAGCTGGCAGAGGACTAGCTGCCAACCGGGATTATGGATTACGAGTTGGCGATAAAATACAAATAACCCATATGGATTTGGATGACAATAATAATTTTGTAGAACAGCAGAATACCTTTACAATTCACAGTGACGGCACAATTCGTCATAGCATTATTGGGAAAATCAAATTGGCGCAGCTAACAACTGAGCAAGCCGAAGCAAAACTCTACCGAAAATTAAAAAAATATTATACAAATCCACAGGTGAGTTTAACGCTCCTTGAGAAAAATTCTATCGAAGTCCTTTTGTATGGCGCTGTTACAAATAGTGGAATTATCAAAACATCGCCGGGAACAAAGGTTGCAGAATTTTTATTAACAAACGCAAAAATAAAACCGGAAGCAGATCTCACTAAAATTCAAGTGATCAACACACGGGGAAATAAGAGTCAGTTCAGCATGCCGGATTTTTTATACAACAATGACACCTCACAAAACGTAATCTTAACCAGCAATGATAAGATCATTTTGCCGACTTATGCAGATCGCAATTTTACAAACATTGTTGCTGACGATTATGTACTGAAATCTGGCAATGTTATAAAGATCATTATTTATGACCGTGATCAAGGCATTAATGCCGACAACAGCACGGATATTCTAACCCTGGACGAGGAGGGGTATATTTATCACAGCCTGATTGGGAAAATCCACCTCGGTGGATCAAGGATCGAGTCTGCCGAACTACAAATCACACAGGCTGCGCGTGAATATATGCAAGACCCGGTGGCTGAAATTTCAATTGTCAATATCAGTTCCCGACAGGTTTATATTTTTGGAGAGATTAATAATCCTGGTTATCATCCTCTGAAAGGAACTATTAAATTATCAGAATTTATCGCAAAATCAGCCGGTGGTATGAAACAGACAGCTGACATAAAAAAGATTTTGGTTACCCGGAAAAATGGCGAGCGCTATACTTTTAATTTTGAAGATTTTTTATATGACAGGAATGATAGTGGAAATCTTGAATTAGAAGATGGTGACAGGATCATTGTGCCGCCAATAAGGCAGGGCCTGAGTTATAAAATATCCGAATCTTTACGACGCTATTACTGGATTTTACAATTTGTAACAACCACTGTATCCTTATATTTGTTATTCCAAAACCTGAAGTAGCCTATGACACAGTATGAACTAAATTTTAATGATTATTGGCGGATAATTAAAAAGAAGAAATGGTTAATTATCTTCACCGCTGTTATGCTGACTTTTTTTAGCCTGCTGTTTACCCTGATTAACAAACCAACGCCGATATATGAAGCGACCTCCAGCATTCAAATTGAAAAAAATACATCCCTGACAGGATTGTACATGGAGAGTGTCTCCTGGAATTATGGCGGTGACCTCGCAACCCGCGCTGCTGTGCTTAAAAGTTATAATATGATTGAAAAAGCCGCCAAGGAGCTGGGATTGATTGATTCGAACCTGACCAGTGAGGAAATCAAACAGAATAAACAATATTTCAATATCATTGAAGGCCTGAAATCCCGCGTCACCACCGAGCAGGAAGGCTACACCAATATCATTAACATCAATGTCAGAAGCCACCAACCGCAACTGGCCCGTGACCTGGCAAATGCCCTGGCCCGCACCTATCAGCGTGAAAACTTTATACAGAAAAATGCAAAAACAAATAATGCTATCAACGCCCTCAAGCAGCAATTGGAAAACGCTGAAGCCGATTACCGGGCGGCTGAAATGGCACTTCAAAAATTTCGTCAGGAAAATAAATTTTTAACCCTTCGCGGAAATACTAATTTATTGTCAGAAAATATTCTCAAAAAAGAAAAGAAAATAGAAGAACTTAGTTCCGATATTCAAAATATTAACCAAACCTTAAAAAAACTCAGGCAGGATGAAAAATATTTTCAGTACCTATCGTTGAATTTACTGCTGACTAACAAAAATAATGTGCTGGTTTCTTTGCAAACCAATCTGGATAAATACTATCGCCGGTTAGAAGAATTAAAACAGTATTACACTTCTGAACATCCAAAAATTAAAAATTTGAAAATGCAAATCGGCATATTGAAAAAAAATATTATTGAAGAATTGAATTCTTTTCAGCAAACATTACAGGAAATTCGTTTACAAGAGGCAAAAAAACTTGAACAACTGAATCGCGAATATAATGCCCTACCGATTCTGAGCCAGAAAATTGAAAATCTGCAACGGGAACTGGAAACCAGTCGGAATATCTATGAAAAATTGAAAGTTAATTATTTACAATCACTCATCAAAAAAACAGAAAACATACAAGAAGTATTTCTAATTCGTCCCGCTTTTCTCCCAAATAATCCAATTAATTCTATCAAACTCACACCGACAGGTCTGGCTGGTTTGGTTATCGGTATAATATTCGGAATTATTCTGGCTTTTATTGCAGAGACTTTGGATACCACTTTTCGAACTATTGACGATATCGAACAAACTCTGGGTACCACTGTACAAGGCATAATTCCATTTATCGATGCCAGCGATTTTAAAACATCTCTCTACAGTGATGAAAATGAAGATGTTTCACCCGAAATTATTCAAAACCGCGCCCGGCTAATGGCACACTTTGCCCCAAAATCAACAATTGCCGAATCCTACCGAAGCCTGCGGACAAACATCAATTTTTCTTTGATGGAAAAAAATTACAAAACGATCCTGGTGACATCATCAGTTGCCGGTGAGGGCAAAACAACAACAGCTACCAACCTGGCCCTGTCCATGGCGCAAACAGGACTACGAACCTTACTCGTTGAGGCTGACCTGCGCAAGCCCAGAGTTTCAAAAACACTTGGTATCGAACGAGTCCCCGGACTGACAGACTATATACTGAATCGGGAATCCCTGGACGGATGTATTCGGCATATGAGTGATTTATTAATGGGCAGCCTCGGCCATAATGCGATGAAAGAAGATGCAATTCCCGGAATTGAATATCTGAATATTCTGCCGGCGGGAAAAATTGAACGAAACCCCTCTGAAATCATTGCCGGCAAAAAACTTGATACACTTATTCAAACTGTCAAAGAACAGTACGACATCATCATTTTTGATTCCGCGCCAATTATTCAGGCAACCGATGCCGTCGTACTCGCATCAAAAGTAGATACAAACCTAATTGTCTATTATCAGGGAAAAATATCAAGAAACACCCTGAGGCGCGCCAAAAACCAACTGGAATTACTAAAATCTTCTGGTCTCGGAATTGTAATCAATGGCATGCGGGCCGATATCAGCTCTGATTATGTTGATTACAAATATAAATATGATTATCTCTATAGCTACGGTGAAAACGAAAATCTTGAAGAACCCGGTTTTTTCGGTAAAATTAACCGTCTATTTATTGAACCAGAAACCAATATTCATCATACCTTCCTATCAAGATTGAAGAAAATGCCCTTGTTTTTAATGATCGCCTTTTTGTCATTATTTGGATTACTGGGACTATTAATAGTACGCGCTAATAAGTCCAATGACTCAGAAAAATTTCAACCAAATACCAGCCAGGAGCAGACCGCACTTAAAGAAGCAATCCCTGATTCAACTCCGGAGAAACTCAGGGAACTCCAGCAACAGCACAATTTAACGCCTGCTGCAAACCATTCTAAACAACCCGGAAAGTCACCTGAGAAGGATCCGGAAATCCATACCAGTAGATCAGCTAAACCCATGTATCATTCACTTGATGATAATCAAATCATAGATACAGGCATAAATGCGGGCTATACCTTTCAGATCCTCAGAACCACAGACAGATCCCTGGCCCGTCGGAAAGTTAAACAATTGCGATCTAAAGGTCTAAAAAGCTTTATGACGATTGACTTTTCAAATCCTGAAATCAAACACTATTTGGTTTGTCTGGAATTATTTGATAGCCGGCCTCAGGCGGAAAATGCCATCCCGATGCTAAAAAAAACTGGGCTTAGTGGCGATTTTAAAATCAAATATCTACCCTTTTCAATTTCTCTGAAAAAGGAAAATTTTGATAAAAATAATCCCTATCACTTTAAAATCAACTCCCTTTATTTAGCCGGTGCCTTTAATAATAATTTTACTGCTAATATTTTCCGTAAAAGCATCGAAAAATTACATCAAAATGATATTGCAAAGCGATGAAAAAAAAGTTTATCAAAAACAAGCGGGATCAATTATGGATAGCCATATCATTTGTTACTGCTTTAATCCTAAGTCTGCTGATCGCCCTCTTTTCTCCAAAAACCAGTTTTGACATGAACCCTGAAATATCAGCTGACACGAATGTTATCCAAAAAGGATCAGCGGTTCGTAAAGAAACACACAACCGAAAAAATTATGAACGGGATTACCGCAAAAAGAGCAGCGAATGGCAGGAACAATATTCAAAAATTCTGGAAAATAAAGAAGATGATAAAAACCTGAAACCCTTGCAATCGCAAGATACCAATAAAAACGAAAATTGAATTATAAATCTTACGAAGCACAGAATAAATTTATTTTATTGGTCGCACTGTTTGGCTCAGCTCTATTGGCCATGGTGCTGAACCGAACAGATATTCAATTCGCGATGGCTGCAGCTATTGGATTAGGATTGATTATCACAACCTTCTTTAATACAAAACTCGCAATTTATATATTGATCTTTTCTATGTTATTAAGCCCGGAATTTGGATCCAGAACAACTTCAGGATCTGGATTTACACTTCGTCTCGATGATATATTACTTTCAATCATTGTATTTACCTGGATTGCAAAAGTCGCCATTTACCGGGAATTCAAACTGATCCACCGAACG
>CAYTLS010000059.1:0-8276 GCA_964438745.1 uncultured bacterium | reverse complement strand
CTCCTGTTAAATCTTGTTCATATCAATAATATTGATGCAAAGTATTCACTTCAATCTTACCTAAATTGTAAAGTCCTTGATTTTCAAACCACATGTTTGGGAATGCCATCGAGACTAAAGGACTGTTTGAATTTCTCCATCTTATTACTGAGATTTTCTTATATGTTCCTTTATAGCCCATTCTTCGCAATTGTCTGTGAAGTGGCTTCCAACTTTTCCATGCAGTCATTAGCATCATTCGTAACCGTCGGCGTGTCCATTCCATCATTCTTGTGAAATATTCTTTGCAACGGGATATTCTGTAATAATTTGAATACCCATGAAGCAACATATTCAGTTTCAAGAGATAATAGGGTAGACATTTGCCTTGTCTTCGCGGAGTTAGTTCTCTTATTCGGTCTTCCAGTTTCTTTCGACTTTTCTTAGGAAATAACAACGCCATAAGGTTTTATTGTAAACCCAAGATAGGCAATTCCTTTCTTCAAATCCGTCAAGTGGGTCTTTTTTTGTTTGTCTGCAGGCAAACAAAAAAAGACCCTGCAAAAATACAGGGCCTTAATAATACTATATTAAACAAATTACATATGGCGGTCCGGTTTATCAGTAATTTTTACAAATTCCATGGTTGCTTTCACTTGTTCGCGGCCAAAACATACGCCAAGGTCTTCATGATATGACGCCAACTCTACATCAACATGACGTTGTTTGATCGCGTCTTTGGTGTCCATATATTTAATTTTACCATCATTGACATGCACCACAGTTACACCCCAAATACCATTGGCGAGGAGCTGAACTGCGGCAGCGCCGACCTCTTTGCCAAAATTCACATCATAGGCGCTGGCAAATCCACTTCTCACCAGGTGTCCGGGACGAACTTCACGAACCTCCGGCGCTTCATAGAGCCCTTTTACAAACATTTGAGTTTCTTTCATAAAATCTATGATTTCCGGATCATTGTGAAATCGCTTTGTCAATTCCTGGGTTACAAATTTCCCGGCGCCTGCCAGTTTCGGGTGACCGAAGGAATCCAGGCCTGCGGCTTCATCAATCAATTCTTTACCACTGGAGTCTTTCATTCCTTCCGCTACAACTATCAAATAGGTACCGGCGTGAACATCACTATTTCTAATTCTCTTCGTTAGTTTTTCTTTGACATCTTTGTATAAACACTCCATATTCACAGGAATTTCCGGAATAAGTATCGCGTCTGCTTCAGCGGCGACACCACCACGAAAAGCAGTATGGCCGGCATATCGTCCAAAAACTTCGACAACAATCACGCGATTATGAGTTCTGCCGGTGGTTTTCAAATCATAGGCAAAATTTGCGATTCTGTTAATCGTAGAATCAGCGCCAACGGAATAAGTCTGCAGATCAAGATCCATGGTTTTCGGTGCGTGTACACATTTGATACCCTGATCATTAAGATCAACAATCACAGAGCCGGTGTCATCACCACCTGAGATCACCAGGCCGTCCAGTTCATGTTTTGCCAGGCCTTCTTTGATCCGGTTATACTTATTCTCATCTTTAATATTTCTGATCTTTACGCGGGAGTGTCCGGCTTCAGAGCCTGCCAGTAATGAATTAAAATCATCAACTCTTTTTTCTGTTAATTCAACCAGCGAATCAAATTCCACAAGATTGTACAATCCTGCATAGCCGTTGGGAATCACAAAAAGTGATATATTATTATTAAAGGCCATTTGCGCAGCTCCCTTGACCACTGCATTCAGACCGCCACAATCGCCACCACTCGTAATTACGCCTAGTTTTTTCATGTCTTAAATTCCTTTCTTTTCTATTTCATTTTTCCTTAGAATGTTCTTGAAGTATTTGTAAAATAACCCTTAATTTAAAAAAATATAAGCAAACCTTCAGTATTTTTTTTCATCAATCAGATTAAAAGTTAAGCAATCTTAAACAACTTTACCGATTAGGGATAAACTAAAGAAACCCTATCAGACAGGACTACTCTATATCCATATTATACAGATGGTTGTTTTAATTTATAGGAATTTTCCTTGAAGTCAGCGATGATGATCCGGATTATAAAACTAGCCCTCATGTAGCAGGGCAGCATTTTTCGATCGACAATTGAGGTTAGATTTTTTGAAGCAGGTTATTCTCTTTTTGCATTAATTTTTTCACATCAATTAACTGTATCATTTTATCAACCTTTTCCCGCTTTCCAACCCCGGCCACAAATTCATTGTCCGCCGTATTTACCACATCAGAAAGTTTTTCTACCTCTTCACGGCCAATTTTTTCAACAGTTTCTACCGAATCAACACTAATAATCATATCTATATTTTCGTACTCCAACACCACTGCGATTTCTCTGCTTGAATCTTTTAAAAAACTGCGAACTTCATCAAAAAGATCAACCATTTCGGTTAATTCATTATCTCGTGTTTCCCGAATGATCGTGAATGCTGCTTCAAAATTATTTCCGGCGACTTCCTGCTCCACCTCTTTAGCAATTGCATGTATTTTTTTATGGGGCCGGTTGAACTTTTTCAGGAGATTTTCCAAAACACGACTATCAGTCTTAAACCCGTTATACCATTTGCCGAATTTACATTTATTCGGATCAGTGGTCAGTTTAAAATCACGCTTTTCCCGAACTGATTTTTCCAGTTCTGCTATCCAATTTTTATGATCTTCCTCGCGGTCATTCATCAGGGATATTAATTGATCTGTTTCCGCAATCAGTGAAGTCATTCCAAGTTTTACCCTCAAATCCATAATTGGTATTGTTTGTCCTCTAAGATTTATAACCCCGCGAATATAATCCGGGGTTTTTGGAATTTTGATTGCCTTTGGCATAGCCACCATTTCACGGACATATTTCGTTGAAACCGCAAATTGTTCGTCTTGCAGATAAAAACTGACCCAGGGCATTTCATTACTTGTATTATCCAAACCTTTTCTCCTTGTAAAAAATAACTTCAAGTGATTATATATAAAATATTATTCCGGGTTTTTAAAAACAAGTCTACCGGATATTATTCATAAATTTAATTACAAAAATAAAAGGCACTGCTAAGGGGTTCGACTGGTATTCGAAAATATCCTTCACGAGCCACAATCTTGCCATTGCCAAAGCGGCTTTCGAGTACCTGACAATCTAAAGCTTTGTCAGAAATCCATAGGGTTTCGGTCTGTTCGCCGATATTCATAACAAACATTATTCGCTCATCTCCTAATATTTTTAAATCCGAATAAAGATTATTTTCTGCAATTAAATTCATTGTTTGCCCGTTGTACAGAGCCGGATGTTTGGCACGAAAATTCATTAAACCGGCAACAAAATTTTTCAACTCTTGCTCGCGCTGATTAAAATTTGCAATCCGGCCGCTGGTCCGGGATACATGATCGTCACATATACCTCTCTCCCAGCATTTTTCTTCCGGATCAGCGATTTTTTCAACAAACCCTTCCAGTTCCTCACCGATTTCGTCACCATAATACAGAGTAATCGGCCCGGTATAAGCGGCCATGAATGAAAAAGCCAGTTTATGCCGTTTCCAGTAATTGTCATGAGTTGGATTTTCCAATCCATTGCGTTGGATCAAATCACCAAAACGCACCAAGTCATGATTAGTGAGCATCAGGTTGGGAACAGCAAAATCCGGATAAACCCGATGGGTTTCAAAACCATTGTAAAGCACCTCACAATCAGGAATCCGCAAGCCCTTTTCCTCCCCGGCTAAGCATTGGACAATACGATATCGTAAGGGAAAGTTAAAATTCGAGATCAATCCCGGATTATCATCGGTTCCATAGCCTTTTTCCTGGATCACCTGATAAACATCAAAAATTTCACCCACCATATAGCCGAGAATTCCCCATTTGTGACCGGCTGCTTTGCGTTCTGCGCACTTTTCCCAAACAGCCTGCTGAATTTCATGTAAATATTCTACGGGAATTTGATAGGCCTGATCTAATCGCCAGCCATCAATATTCAATTCATCGATCCAATAGGTGGCAACCTCTTTATAAAATTCCAGGCTTTCCGGATATTTCACATGATGATTAGGCCCTACCGGTCGATTGCCTTCCGGTGACATGGCGACTTTTCCTTTATGATGCCCAAAAACACCATCAAAAAATACATATAATCCCAACTCATGAGCCCTGTCCACTAATTCACGAGCATCCGCTAAGGTACCAAAATTAGGATCAATTTTAAAATAATCCCGGGTGTAATAGCCCGTGGCATCCAGTTTTATATCGGGTTCATAATAAGGCTCATAGCGAGGTGTCCCCTTATCAGAATCAAAAATTGGGGTTAACCAGATCGCATTAACTTCCAGGGACTTAATGTATGGTAAAGCTTTGATAATGCCACGTAAATCTCCCCCGTGATGGCTGGTTCCATAGCCAGTATCATAATTACGGGTAGAATCACCATCCTGAAAAGACTCCACCATTATTTGGTACATTCGAAGTTGGTTAAACCCTGACGGTACATATTTAAAATAATGCCCGGCGGTATCAATTTTTGTTACAAGCCCCTTTTCTCCGGCAACCAAAATGAATCTCACGATTAAAAATAAAATCAAAATTCTTGTTTTCATGGATATTTTCCTGGATATTATTTTTTAATTATTTTACAATCGCAGGGAATTTAAAAAAAAAATTTCTAATCTCTAATTCTTATCAGAATATAATTTAGAATACTTGCATTGGATATAAAACAATTTGAAAACACAAAAATACACAAATATTTATAAAAACAATCAATTAAATATACGATCAATTTAATTATCATAAAGATAGAAATTTTTCTTTGTTTCTTTCATGTTTTCAATTATTTTTCTAAAACGCAACACAGCTTTAAGTTAAAAGGATCAAAACAAAACATTGTTATTTTAGTTAGCAGAAAATATATTTTAAATCGCGGCATGTTAACAACCAAAAAATAAACAGGAGGTTCTCCCATGTGTGGAATCATAGGATTCATTGGTATGGACAATGTAGAAAAACATCTCATCGAAGGATTGAAAAAACTGGAATATCGCGGGTATGACAGCGCCGGAATCTGTATCAAGGATGATTACCTGGATGTCATTAAGCGAAAAGGGGGCATAGCGGAATTAGAAAAAACATTACAAAACCGGTCAACCAATAGTCAAATGGGAATCGCTCACACCCGCTGGGCGACACATGGCGCGCCGAATGACCTTAATTCTCATCCGCACTTAAGCAATAACGCCGAGATAGCCATTGTACACAATGGTATTATTGAAAATTATATTACATTAAAACGATTTCTATTGGAAAAAGGATATAAATTTAAATCCCAGACAGATTCTGAGGTTATAGCCCACTTGATCGAGGAATTTTATGATGGCAACCTGGAAGAAGCTGTAGCACTGGCACTTGAGAATATTGAAGGAACCTACGGAATAGCTGTCATCCATCGTGATGAAAATAAACTTGTGGCAGCGCGCAAAGGATCGCCATTGCTCCTGGGTGTCGGTGACAACGCCATGATGCTGGCGTCTGATGCTATGCCCTTACTCAACCACACCAAAAAAGTAATTTACCTGGAGGATAATGATATTGCCGTTCTGACCGGCGATAATTTTCATATTCAAAAGCGTGACGGGCAGAAAGTATTGCGAAAAATCGAAGAGATCAAATGGAATATTAGCCAGATTGAAAAGCGTGGTTTTAAACATTTCATGTTGAAAGAAATATATGAACAGCCGGAATCGATTCGCAATACTTTACGGGGTCGTATCAAACAGGGTAAAATTAAACTGTCGGTGGATTTTGATGTCAAAACCCTTGATCGAATCGTGATTACAGCCTGTGGCACCAGTTGGCATTCAGCCCTGATCGGCAAATATTTTATAGAAGATTTTTTATCTATTCCTGTCGAAGTCGACTATGCTTCAGAATTCCGGTATCGAAATACAAACCTGCAGAAAAATGATCTGTTTGTCGTCATTTCGCAATCGGGAGAAACTGCCGACACCCTGGCTGCCCTGCGCAAAGCCAGAAATAGCGGCTGTAAAACCCTGGGCCTTGTCAACATGGTTGGTTCAACCATTGCCCGGGAAGTGGATTCAGGAATTTATCTTCATGCCGGACCCGAGATCGGTGTCGCCAGCACCAAAGCCTTCTTGTCACAAATTACCGGATTAATGCTGCTGGCTCTCTATATCAACCAGGAACGGGGGGCTGATATTCCACCGGAAATTCTCGATGAATTACAATTACTGCCAGAAAAAATTCAGGAGATCATCGCCAACGAAAAACAATTGCGTGTCCTGGCCTATCGCCTGATGAATGCTAAAAATTTCTTATATCTTGGACGGGGAATGAATTTTCCGGTCGCCCTGGAAGGCGCATTAAAATTAAAAGAAATCTCTTACATTCATGCCGAAGGATATCCGGCTGCGGAAATGAAGCATGGACCAATCGCCTTGATCGATGAGGTAATGCCCGTAATATTCATTGCACCGGAAGGCCGGATTTTAACAAAAATAATCAGTAACATGGAAGAGGTTAAAACCCGCAAAGGTGAAATCCTGACCATCACCGACAGTCATGATGAAAAAATACAAAGCCTGTCTGATCACATTTTTATGATCCCCAAAACATTGGAAATATTCTCACCCTTTTTGACTTCAATTCCATTGCAGATACTGGCCTATTATATTGCTGATATGAAAGGATTGAATGTAGACAAGCCGCGCAACCTGGCCAAATCAGTAACCGTAGAATAGCCGGCTCAGAGGACCGCCATGTTTTTAAATACCAACCTCTAATAGTTTTTACAATCCCTTAAATTTTTTTATAATGGTTGTTTTGTCAAAGTAAAATTTTCTTTATATTTATTCCGGTTAAAGTAAACAATAAAACTAGAAGTTGGTGCCATGTTATTTTTGCACAAAGACAAGAAGTACGAGTTCATTCGTTATCCAAAAACCAGGAACAAATCATTGCGGGCCTGGAATGCAGCCGATGAACTGATCATCAAACATCTGGAAGATATGAATCTGGATGATAAAAAAATCATTTTATATCATGACCGCTTTGGATTTCTGAACACAATGTTGAGAGCTTATCAACCGCTCTCAATGATCAGTTATAAATCCCAGGAAAAAGCAATCATTCAAAATCGGGAAATCAATCAGATACCTACCGATGATCTTCAGTTCATGGATCTGTTTTCCAAACCAAGACTGAAAATGGATATTGCTATAATCAAACAACCCAAATCACTCGATCTCTTCCAATATTATCTGCAGCATCTCTCCCAAAAAATCAAAAAACAAGGAACTGTGATCTGCGGATTCATGACCAGACATTTTTCAGAAAGCATGTTGGAATTGGCCAATGAATATTTCGAAGAAGCCGTCCAGACAAAAGCCTGGAAAAAATCCCGGTTGCTCATTATGAAGAAGCCAAAACCCTATAAAAAACGTGACCTTATCAGAGAGATTCCCTATAAAGACGAAGTGATCCGGCATTATCCCGGTGTCTTCTCAGCTGAGAAAATCAATCCGGCCACGGCCTATCTAATCGATAATCTCGATCTGCAAGTACGGGACAAAAGAATTTTGGACCTGGGCTGTGGAAATGGTATTCTGACAAAAGCAATGACGGCCATGAAAAGCAAGGCCGATTATCACCTCATTGATGATTTTTTCCTGGCGGTAGAATCAGCAAAACTAAATCTGACTGGTGATAATTTTAAATTTTATTTTGAAGATAATCTGAAAATATTTGATAACCGCACTTTTGATTTTGTGGTCTCAAATCCACCGTTTCATTTTGAGCATGAAAACAATATTGAAGTATCTTTGGAATTATTTCAGCATGTCGCAAGAATATTGGATGATAATGGCCGGTTTCAGCTAGTAGCTAATAAGCATCTGAATTATTTAACACATCTGGAAAAATATTTTAATGAAGTGGCTATCGTTGATGAAAATGAAAAATATATCATTTACGAATGTTTTAATCGACCGGTAACTGAAAAAGAACCTGTTGAAGATTATCAATTTAATGCCTGAAAAATCAGGAATCCTTTCTTAATTCTTTGACGACTTGCAGTGCTTTCAGGGTCTCTTCTTTTTTATTCTGACCAATTTTTGCGATAATCGCATAGAGAATCGTAATAATCGAACTCAGAGAATTGGAAATAGTGCAACTCTCCACAGCTACCTGAAGATATTCATCACATTGTGCGACAATATTATTGGTTGCAGTATCAGTAATTACAAGGACTTTTATTCCTTTAGATTTTGCAA
>CAYTLS010000058.1:0-8313 GCA_964438745.1 uncultured bacterium | reverse complement strand
AATTTAATTATATACTCAGCAGTATAAATCTATTAGTTACAGAAAACGGCAGTGACCCCCTGGCTGATACACGGGTCAAAATATCAACTGACGAATACTCCGGCACCTTTATGACTGATGAATCCGGTAAGATACAAACCGATTCAATCTTTCACACTCAAACCCCTATTTTTATTGATATAAATAAAAATTCAGTCGGCTCAACCCATTACATCAATCCCTTGCCCTTTACTATTGTTATAAATAATTTGGCCGATACCTCTTTTACACTGGATTTGCCGATTAAATTCGATGAGTCGCAATTGAGAACATATTCTGTTGGTGAATCCATAGAAATCCTCTTTCAGGTGAGTCCGGATTTTGGTCATATTCAGGTATTTTATGATGATAATGAAGGCAATAGTGGTTATGTATGGACTTCCCGGAGCAATGAGGTAACAAGGGGAGAGGTCGCTAAAATTGAGGGAAGTTTTACTTCTGATTTACCTTTTTATGTTTCAGTAAAAGGGGAAGGATTAACTTATGATAATTCTGAAAATCCATTCACCGTGAATATAACTTCAGCAGGTGTGATCGCCGAGCGGTATTCTATGTTATCACCGGTAGCACCTCGCTTTGCTGTTAATGATTGCACCATGTTTGAACTGACAATTAAAGATGATGCCGGAAATCTTCTAAACCCTGAAATTGAAGAGAGAGGCAATGTGGAATGGTCGCTATCAAATGAACATTTAGGTAGCCTGATTCCAGTTGAAGGTGAACTTACCCAAGTAATGTTTCAAGCATCAAAAACAGAGCAAAAAGGGGAGGTCAAAGCATTGGTCAGTCTGGACAATGTCTATCTAACTATTGCAACCGCAATTGAAGTAAAGCAAATGCGCCTGGGTAGTTTGAATATCAGCGGTCCTGAGCAACTATCGAATACAGCATCGGCTTTTTTCAATGTTAGTGCGATCAGTGACAGTGGCTTGAAAATGACCATGCCAATCGAATGGGAAGCCATCGACTCTGTGAAAGGTCAATTGGTTAAAGAGAATGGTGGATTACGGTATTACCCTGATTCACTCTTTATCGGTAATATTGATATTGTGGTATCTGCTACCGATGTGAATAATGATTCGACCATCACGGTTACCAAAGAGGCTTCTGTTTATCAGGAAATTTTACCAGGTGCCGGAAGTAGCGTTATTACCAGTGGCGAAGAATGCCAATTAAACCTGCCGGCTAACATGCTGAAGGGGCAGGGAACCGCCAAAATCTTTTTATCCTCTATTGAGAAGGTTCCAGCAATCAAGGATAAGGGAATCGAAGAGCAGTTAGAAAGTAAAATCTACAATATTAATAGTGATAAATCCTCTAGTGCTTTTAACCAAATGCCGGGTCTCAGTTTTCAGTTAGAAACAGAAACCGGCAAAATAGCTTATTGGAACACCAATGATCTGGACTGGATTATCATTGGTGAAGAGGATTTAGCGAAAGCGATGTCGAAAAGAACGCTAACCCTTGGTGAAATTCCCGATTGGAATGAGTATGGTGTTGTCGCCGCTTCAAGGTCGCTGGGAATGCGGGATATTCATTTGGCGCCTAATCCCTTTACTCCCTATGATGTTGTCGGTAATAGTAAGGGATTGCAAATCATGTTTACTCTCACTTCCGACAAGAGTCGCTATGTTTCTGTGACAGCCAAGGTTTACAATATAAAAGGTCAACTGGTACGAACTATTGCAGATAAACAAGCGCTGCTAAAAGGTGACTTTGCCGGTGGCGGAACCAATACCCTTTATTGGGATGGATTTACCGATGATCAAAAAATGGCCAGAAACGGGCGGTACCTGCTACACATGACGGTACAGGATGCCTCGAACAAAAAAGAATACTTGAAACCCATTGTGCTGATTAAATAGGGCAGGTGATATGATGAATATAAATACAAACAATAGACAAGAGGATAAAATGCGAGTATTAACTGTTATTGTTCTGGTTCTAATGATTGCAGGAGCCTTGTTTGCTGACAATCTGAGTGGTGTTCAGGCATCCTTTGTTGATATTGGTTTTGGTGCCCGGGCCATGGGAATGGGCGGCGCTTACACAGCCGTGGCGGAAAATGCCTATGCCACTTCCTGGAACCCTGCTGGTATCAATTGGCAAAAGGACAAATGGTCGCTGGCCTTTTCCAATGTCAAACTTTGGAATATCATTAATTATAACCAATTTGCCTATGTGTATAATTTCAATAAAGGGGTTGCTGTTGGACAGATGATTGTTAGCTCCGGCGATGATATTATGTCGGAAACCAGCATCTATACAGTGGCCGCAATTACCGGTGATATGATTCCCGGATTGAAAAATTTAAAGGTCTCATCAAACCTTAGTTTTGGACTGGGTATAAAATATTTTAGTTCTAATTTCGGCAATAACGATAACGGCAGTTATATTGATGAAATGGGTGAACACCAGGTGACCGGGAATTCCAATGGATACGGACTGGATTTCGCACTGAACTGGCGCATTACAGAAAAAGACCGACTTGGGATCATTTTTCGGAATGGAGTCAATAATATTGCATGGGACAGTAAAAATGAAGTAAATACAGCGCAAGGTGAATATGATGAAAGCCTCCCTGCCGAACTGGTATTGGGTTATGCTAAATATATTACCGAAGATATTCTGGCGGCCCTTGATTGGAATGTATCGCTCTATGATGATGTTGAAGATTACATCAGTACTGGAATGGAACTGCCTCTATTGAAAAAAATGATCGGTGATTATTTAGTACTGAGAGGTGGCTATTCCCGTGAACTATATACCGGCAATAATGAAATTTTTAGTTTTGGGACAGGATTGAAGTATGTGGTGCTGAAAGATAAAATGATCAATTTGGATATCGCTTATCAGGTTCAAACCCAATGGGAAAAGCACAATAGTTTTCGAATTTCTTTTTGTGTGAAATTATAAAAATTGTTTTTTTATGATTTTTAGTATATTAAATTAAAAAAAGTGTAAACGATGAAAAATATACTAGAAGACCTAAGAAAAATAGCAATAAAATTTCAAATTGATCCCAAAATGAGTATTGGTCACGCGGCTAGAATTGATACAGTTATCAGAGTACTAAATAATATTAACAAATCGTATAAATCATTTTTAAAAATTGAATTTGATAAAAATGATGATTATAAAAAAATATTTAAAGATAATGAAAAAATAATTAAACAGTTTCTTGATGAATTAGATTTATTAATAGTTGATGTGAAGTTTGATAGTTTTAGTTCTGCTTTAGCACCTAATATATTTGAAAAACAAATTCCCCTCTTTAAAAGCGATACTTTTAAGTGGAAAAAGGAAGTTTTTTCTCAATATAAGGAAAAAATTTTATACGGCAATTATGATGATACAGACTATATCAAAACTATTTCTAAAAGGTACAATGAGGAAGAAAAAAATAGCATATTCAGTCCATTGTTTAGTGGGTTAAATCATAGTAGAGATTATGATATTCTTTTGTTATCTGAAAAATACCAGCCATTAAAAAAATTTAATAAGCCAAAAGCAGAAAAGATTAAATATTATATTAAAAAGAAAGAAGATAATAAAAAGAATTATAAAACTATACAGACTTTTATGAAAGTTAAAACAGATAAAAACGGCAATATTAATATTAATAAAAAGAATCTAGAGGAAGTATATTATATTGAGGAACTTCCGCATGAAACATATCCTTATAAGCCTGAAAATATTGATTTTAATGGTAATATATATATTCTCAAGAATAAAATTGATTGCGAAGTTGGTTATGATGCAGATATGTATCTTATTTCAAACGATGAATTAGATATCACAGTTTGGGGAGAAACTAGAGATGAAGCTGAAGAAGCATTTTGTTTCGCATTTGGTTCATTATATGAAAATTACGCAAAAGAAAAAAATAAAAATTTGACAAAAACTGCAATAAAACTGAAAAACAATTTGCTTGAGATGGTGGATAAAGTTGTAAGGCATTGATGAAAGTAAGAAAAACAAAAGAGATAAAAAAGGTTTTAAATGAAAAGGGGTTTGAACTTGATCCTAAAAAGCATCATCATGAATTTTACTTTCTAAAAATAGATGGTAAGAAACATAATGTTTATACATATTTTAGCCATGGTAAAAGAGAATATAATTCTCAATTGATGTCTCAAATTAAAAAACAATTAAAATTTACCGATTCAAAAACTGCAGAAGATTTTTTTGATTGTCCATTTACAAAAGAAATGTATTTTGATATGATAAAAGAAAAAATGTAAAGCCTCAACAATTTTTGATGAGGCTTTTTTTATAATAAGATATTTTTGTTTTATTCCAAATATTCCCGCCAACTACGAATTTGCAACCTTTCATGACTCTTCCGGCCAATGGCTTCTATGAAACGCAGGGCGATTTGTTTATTCGTCATGAGCATGACATTATAATCCACTGTCGCACGGCGGATCATATACCCGTTGGTCAATTCTTCCTGGCGGTAATTTTTCGGAATATTGATAACCAGGTCAATTTTGCCCAGCTTAATATGATCGATCACATTGGGTTTTTTATTATCCAGCGGCCAGTGCAGTGTCTCCACGGGGATTTCATTATATTGAAGAAATTTTGCAGTACCTTCAGTGGCAAATAATTTAACCCCGTGATTGAGCAGGATTTTGGCTGCTTCCAGCATATCGGCTTTGGATTCGATCGGCCCGGTGGAGAGCAAAACATTTTTAATATCAAAATTATAGCCGACAGAAACCAAGGCTTTCAGAAAAGCTTCATCAAAAGTGTCACCCAGACAGCCAACTTCACCGGTGGAAGCCATTTCCACACCCAATGTCGGATCAGCGCCAACCAACCGGTTGAATGAAAATTGCGGCGCTTTCACACCGACATAATTCAATTCAAATAAGGAAAGTTTCGGTGGTTCGACCGGCACCCGCATGATGGCTTTGGCTGCCAGATCAATAAAGTTTTGTTTAAATACTTTAGAAACAAAGGGAAAACTTCGCGATGCACGTAAATTACATTCAATCACTTTCACCTGGTTGTTTTTGGCAAGAAATTGCATGTTAAAGGGGCCGGTAATGTCCAGTGAAAAAGCGATTTTCTTGGCAATCTGACGGATCTGACGTATTGTTTCCAGATAAGTACGCTGCGGTGGAATTACCAGGGTTGCGTCACCTGAATGCACACCGGCATTTTCCACGTGCTCAGAAATGGCATAGGCTATCATTTCACCGTTTTGTGCTACACCATCAAACTCGATTTCCTTGGCATTTTCCAGAAATTTACTGATGACGGTGGGATGATCCGGTGACAATGTTACCGCTTTGTTTAGATAATTTTTCAATTCTTCATCATTGGAAGCGACAGCCATGGCCGCGCCACTGAGTACATAGGAGGGCCGGATCAGCACCGGATATTGATGGGTTTTAGCAAATTCCCTGGCCTCTTCAATAGAACTCATCTCTTCCCAAATCGGCTGGTCAATATTCAGAGTATCCAACATGTCGGAGAATTTTCTACGGTTTTCTGCCCGGTCAATATCTTCAGGAGAGGTACCCAGTATACGGACTCCATTCTCATGAAGTTGTAATGCCAGGTTATTGGGGATTTGTCCACCAACAGAAACGATCACACCTATTGGGTCGAATTCCCGATAAATTTCGATCACGTTTTCGAAATTAATATCGTCAAAAAATAAGTAATCAAATTCATCATAATCCGTACTGACTGTTTCCGGATTATAGTTCAGCATAATTGTTTTATAACCTAGTTTGCGCAGAGTTTTTCCCACATTCACACCACACCAGTCAAACTCTACAGAACTGCCGATTCGATAGGCGCCGGATCCCAGAATCATGACGGTATTATTGGGAATTTTGTCAACATCATGCTTTGTGGAATTGTAGGTCAAGTAGAGATAATTGGTTTTGGCCGGAAATTCTGCCGCCAATGTATCAATCTGTCTGATTTTGGGGTGAATATCATGATCATTACGAAAAGCAATGATCGATTCAATTTCCTGTCCGGCAATGATAGCAATTTGCTTGTCAGAGAATCCATATTTTTTGGCTTTCAGGACAAGCTCTGAAGTAAGGTCAGTGTTTTTCAGTTCTTGCTCAATGGTCACCGCATTTTGAATTTTATTCAGGAACCAACGGTTGATCTTTGTCAGTTCATGGATTTTATCGATGGAAAAACCGGCTTTCATAGCTTCGGAAATGGCAAACACCCGCTCTTCTGTTGGTTCAGTTAGTTCCTGCTCCAGGTTATCAAATTTGTAACCGGGATTGCAGACGAGTCCATTGGAACCGATCTCCAGCATTCGCAATCCTTTTTGCAAAGCCTCTTCAAAATTGCGACCGATGGCCATAATTTCCCCGACAGACTTCATACCGGTGCCGATCTTGCGGGAAACTTTGCTGAATTTTTTCATGTCCCAGCGCGGAATTTTGACCACACAATAATCCAGTGCCGGCTCAAAAAATGCCGAGGTATCCCGGGTCACATTATTGGGCAATTCATACAAGCCATAGCCAAGAGATAGTTTCGCCGCGATAAAAGCGATGGGGTAGCCGGTGGCTTTTGAAGCTAGAGCTGAACTGCGGGACAGACGCGCGTTAACTTCAATCACCCTGTAATCTTCAGATTCCGGATTATAAGCGTATTGTATATTACATTCGCCAACAATACCAAGGTGACGAATGGTTTTGATTGCCACTTCCCTGAGTTTATGATAGTCCCGGTTGGATAGTGTTTGACTGGGAGCAACTACAATAGATTCACCGGTATGAATACCCATGGGGTCGAAATTTTCCATATTACAGATGGTGATACAATTACCATACTGGTCACACATGACCTCATATTCGACTTCCTTCCATCCTTTGAGGGATTCTTCCACAAGGATCTGGGGGGCGTGTTTGAAGGCTTTATCGGCCATGTCGCGAACTTCGTCAATATCTTTACAAACGCCGGAACCAAGGCCGCCGAGTGCGTAAGCCACTCGAATCATCACCGGACAACCAAATTTTTCGGCAATTGCAACCGCCTCATCAGCCGTTACGGCTATTTTTGAACGGGCGGTTTTTACATCGATTTCATTCAGTTTTTTGATAAACAGGTCGCGGTCTTCTGTGTCGGTAATAGATTTAATCTGGGTGCCAAGCACCGCAACATTATATTTTTTCAGGATTCCTTGCCGTTCCAATTCCACACCGGTATTGAGTGCCGTTTGGCCGCCAAAACCCAGCAAAACTGCATCGGGATTTGTTTTTGCTATTACCTTTTCCACAAATTCCGCGTTCACCGGCAGAAAATAAACTTCATCGGCGAGGTCTTTTGAGGTTTGAATGGTTGCAATATTCGGATTCACTAGAATCGTGTGAATTTTTTCTTCTTTCAGCGCTTTGATTGCCTGACTGCCGGAATAATCGAATTCTCCGGCTTCACCAATTTTTAAGGCGGCGCTGCCAAGGATCAGGACTTTTTTTATAGAGCGTTTCATATGCTTCTCGTTATTTAGAAATTAAATCAATGAATCTGTCAAAAATAAACAGGGTGTCCACCGGACCGGGTTCTGCTTCAGGATGAAACTGAACACTTTTAAAGAGACCTGATTCGTGGAGCAGCCCTTCGCTGGTGTTATCATTCAGATTTTTAAACCAAGGCCGCCAGCCTTTCGGCAGTGTTGTGTCATCCACTGCATAGCCATGATTTTGCGATGTAATATAACACCGTTTGGTCAATAGGTCCATGACTGGTTGATTCTGGCTTCGGTGCCCATATTTGAGTTTGTAGGTTTTCGCACCGGCTGCTAATGCCATAATCTGGTGTCCCAGACAAATTCCCATAGTGGGAATATTTTGCTCAATTGCCCAGCGCACCGAATCAATTGTCGCTTTCGCCTGTTCGGGATCACCGGGACCATTGGAAATAAAAAGAGCGTCAAACTCTTCCTGCTGCAAATCAGCATCCCAGGGTAGACGCAGGACTTCAAAACCGCGAGCAATAAAATTTCGTATAATAGAATACTTACATCCGCAATCCAGAAGTGCAATCCGCTTGTCTCCTTTACCATGAATTTCTTTCTGTGGTATGCTGACTTCAGATACTAAATTCATTCTATTAGGATCTTCATAGTCAACATCCTCTTCATTGATGATAATTTTTCCGAGCATCGTTCCATTTTCACGCAAAACTTGTGTCAGAGTCCGGGTATCAATGCCGGATATGGCCGGAATATTCTCTCTCTGTAGCCATTCCGCCAGGCTCTGAACCGATTTCCAATGACTGTAATCC
>CAYTLS010000057.1:0-8335 GCA_964438745.1 uncultured bacterium | reverse complement strand
TGCTCATGGGGAAGGCAGTTGGAGTTTCCCTGGCGGGCATCTGGAATTCAGCGAATCCTGGGAGGACTGCGCTCGACGTGAAGTTCTGGAGGAAACAAATCTCACCATCAAAAACATCCGTTTTCATGGTGTCACCAATGATATTTTCACTATGGAAAGCAAGCACTATATCACAATCTTCATGGAATGCGACTACGCTTCCGGCGACCTGAAAAATCTGGAACCGCACAAATGCGAAAAATGGGAATGGTTCACCTGGAAGTCCTTGCCGGAGAACTTGTTTTTGCCGATCAGAAATTTGCGGAAGGAATAGTTGGTCTTAAAAGTTTTGTAAAAAAATAAGTCAAAACTTTTGACACTACCATAAGATAAACAAGGAGGAAACCATGAAAAAATACTTACTCCCCATACTTGCGCTTTTTTGCACCGGATGTGTCGGCACACCGGAAAACATTGAGCCGGTGACAGGATTCGAGCCGGACCGCTATCTGGGCACCTGGTATGAGATCGCCCGCCTGGATCACCGCTTTGAACGCGGGTTATCCAATGTTACTGCTGAATATTCACTGAACGAAGACGGTACCATTGCTGTCGTTAACCGTGGCTATAATGAGGAAGAAAAAGAGTGGCAGAAAGCGACCGGCAAAGCCAAATTCGTAAAGAACAAGGAGACCGGCCATCTGAAGGTCTCATTTTTTGGTCCCTTTTACGCCTCCTATGTAATCTTTGAACTGGATAAGGAAAATTATCAATATGCCTACGTCACCGGTAGTGATAAGGATTATTTGTGGTTTTTGTCCCGCACACCAACTATCAGCGAGGCGGAGAAAAAGCGATTTACCGAAACAATTATAAAGTTGGGCTTTGCCACCGATGAACTCACGTTCGTGGACCATGATCTCGGAGAATAATCTGGTATACAATCTATATAATTTTTAAAAAATGTAATCAGCCCTGTAAAATTAACAGAGCCCCAAAAACATTGGAGCTCCATTGTATTTTAAAACTAAAGATTTCTTGATAACTGCTATTTTCTGATACGAGTGATCTTTCCGTCAGGTAAATCGGCTTTGACTGAATCCAGTGAGGTAATGATCACCTGGTCACCACCGGATTCAATAAAATTCAACGCGGCTCTGACTTTCGGCCCCATGGAACCGGCGGGAAATTGCCCCTCATCAAAATATTTCTTCAGTTCATCGTAAGAAATATCGCCGAGAGTTTGTTCATTTTCCTGGCCATAATTTATGGCCACCTGATCCACATCAGTCAATATAAACAATTCTTCGGCACCAATATCCTGGGCCAATACTGAAGAGGCGAGATCCTTATCTATTACAGCATCAACACCTTCATAATTACCCTTTTCATCGATATAAACCGGAATACCGCCGCCACCGGCCGCGATGACAATAATCCCATCGTATACCAACTTGCGAATCGCGCGTTTATTAATGATTTTGCGGGGAACCGGCGATGGAACCACCCGGCGCCAGCCTTTACCCGGCACTTCTTTCACTGACCAGCCAAATTTATTGGCAAGGGCAGTGATCTCCTGCTTGGTGTACCAGCCGCCCACATATTTCTGTGGATTTTTGATTGCCGGATCATCGGCATCCACAATGATCTGGGTCGCAATAGTTACCACATCTTTATCAATATCCTGTTTTCTGATCGCATTTTGCAGGGATTGTTCAATCATATAGCCCATACCGCCTTCGGTATCAGCGACACAAATTCCCAGGGGAATGATCGGTGCTTTGCCCTCAGCAGCTTCTACTCGCAGAAGGGCATTGCCAACCTGAGGACCATTGCCATGGGTAACAGCAAGGTTATATCCTTTTTCAATCAGGCGAATAATCGCTTTTCGACTTTTTCGTGTATTACGGAATTGATTGGCAATGGTGTCTAATTCACCTTTTGGTGAAATAGCATTTCCCCCCAGGGCCACAACCGCAGTTTTTCTTTTTCCCATTCTCTCTCCTGAATATGAAAATTATTTGGTCATTAAACAGTTCAACCCCGGTAGTTTGATTTACCAGGGCTGACTATCTTCAATAGAAATAATTATTTCAAATTATGTTTATCGCAAAAATCTCCCAAGACGCCTTGTAGTGTTGGTTCACCAATTTCCTGCAGATCATAATAGACTCTGGTGTTTGGTTTCTTGATATCAATAATCCGGTTCAAGTCGATCGGTGTACCGATGATCACCGCGTCACATTCAGTATTGTTGATGGTTGTTTCGAGGTCTTTGCGTTGTTCTTCGCCATACCCCATAGCCGGTAATAATTTTCCGATTTCAGGATAAATTTTGAAAGTTTCACTCAATTTTCCTACGGTGTAAGGACGCGGGTCAACACATTCGGTTGCACCATATTTCTTAGCGGCTACTGTGCCGGCACCGATTTTCATACCACCATGTGTCAGCGTCGGGCCATCTTCCACAACCAATACTTTTTTGCCTTTGATTATGGAGGGGTCGTCCACTTTGATGGGAGACGCACCGTCAATAACAGTGGCTTGGGGATTGGTTTTGGCAATTGATTCGCGAACAGTCTGTATACCTTCAGGGGCTGCGGAATCCATTTTGTTGATAACGACCGTATCTGCCATTCTGAGATTCACTTCACCAGGATAGTAGTTGACTTCATCGCCGGGTCTGTGCGGATCTGCAACAGTGATAGTCAGGTCTGATTTGTAAAATGGAAAATCATTATTTCCACCATCCCAAAGAATGACATCACATCCATTAGGATCTTTTTCTGCTTCTCTGACAATTGCTTCATAATCCACACCGGCGTAGATCACATTACCGCGCACGACGTGTGGTTCATATTCTTCCATTTCTTCGATAGTACACTTGTGCTTTTCCAGGTCGTCAACTTCAGCAAAACGCTGAACTTTCTGAGCAATCAGGTCACCATAAGGCATAGGATGACGAATGGCAACGACTTTCAGTCCTTTTGCCATCAAATATTCAATTACTTTGCGGGAAGTTTGTGATTTACCACAACCTGTTCTGGTGGCTACAACGGAAATTACCGGTTTTGTACTTTTGATCATTGTGTCAGCCGGGCCGAGCAACATATAGTTGGCGCCGGCAGCATTGACACGCGCGCTCATCATCATTACATGTTTGTAAGTTACATCACTATATGAGAATACACAGAGATCAACTTTTTTTTCTTTGATAATGGATTCCAATTCCTCTTCTGCCAGAATCGGAATGCCTTCCGGGTACAGATCCTGTCCTGCCAGTTCAGCAGGGTATTTTCTCCCCTCGATATCCGGAATCTGTGCAGCTGTAAAAGCCACTACATTATATGCATCATTACCGCGAAAATATGTATTATAATTATGAAAATCTCTGCCGGCTGCGCCGATGATCACAACATTCTTTTTACTCATGATTTTGTCCTCTTCAATTTTTTGGTTATAGGTTCAGTGTTAACATTTTGTCTGAAAAAAATGAGAGGGAATGATTATACAAAACCGAAGTTGTAGCGCCAGGTAATTACGAGATAAAAATAGCTGGCCATGTTGTGCTCCATTTCTTGATTTAAAATTGCCCCCCAATCTATCATTGTCAAACAAGAATGTCAAGGGAAGGTTTGTAATTTATTTTGGTGTTGGTCATTTGAAAATAAATTTTTACAGATACCCTGATTTATAATACTTACCAAAAGAATTTGTTAGCCCCATCCCTTTCATATGGATGCAAAAACACCTTGTAGAATTAAGTGGATATTTTTTGCTGATTAATTTTATAAAATCACCTGTGATTGTTATATTTAATTGTCATTAAATTAAATTTAACGTTAGAGAGGACATCAATGGAATTAACATTTGCTAATTTAAAACCGGATTGTGTACAAAGGAAACTCACCGGCAAAGTGATTGAATATATTGAAGACCACGGATTTGAAATTCTTCGTATGCGGAAAACCCGTTTAACCCAAAAATTTGCAGAGGAATTTTATGCAGCCCATAAGGATAAACCCTTTTTTGAACGCCTGATTGAGATGATGACCTCAGGCCCCTGTATCCCCTTGGTCTTAAGAAAAGAGAATGCTATTGAAGATTTCCGCAAGATTGTTGGTAATACAGACCCTGAAAAAGCGGCTAAAGGGACATTGCGTCAACTCTACGGCACCAATGTAACCTACAATATAGTTCATGGTTCTGATTCCAATGAAAGTGTACAACGGGAAATGACTTTTTTCTTTCCATATATAGAAGTAATTCTTTAAATTAGTGCAATGGCAATACTTAACGGAGGGTTTATGAAACGGCTTTTATTTTCAATTTTTATAATCATTGTACTACTATTTTATAGTTGTGAAAGTGAAAAGATTATTCCCGGTGAAGCCGGTGTGCCGGTTTACTTGGTACCGGAGATCGAATCCAGTAAAGATACGCTGGGATGTACTTTTGATTGGTCTTTTATTGAAAAACCGGCCAACAGCAATCTCAATGTGTTGAGTTTTCAGCCCAGCAATAACGCTTACAATATCTATTTTATTCCCGATGTTCCCGGAAATTATAAAGTATCCTGCAAAGTATTATCACTGGATAAAAAAATGAGATCCGAATCAATCTTTCTGTGTAAAATCAAGGAACGCACAAACGGCGAGCCACCGCTTTCAGGCACTGTCGCCGATCAAAGCGGCGAGGAACCGGAAGCAGACCCAATTTACCTGGAAGATGAGTCAGAAGATACGGAAGTCACCGAGTCACCGGAAAAAAGGCAAGCCCCGGAGGTAGCCGAAAAATCAACTTCGAAACCAACACCTCCGCCATCATCAGCCAGCAGCCAGGGATTATATACCATCCAAATATCATCCTTCAAAAAATTTGCTAATGCGGAAAAGGAAATGAAACTACTGAAATCCATGGGACTGGATAATGTCTACATTAAAAAAGTGTATATTAAAAAACTGGATGAAAACTGGTACCGGGTTCGCACCAATACTTTTCCGAACCGGGCCGCCGCGCAAAAGACCCTGGAAACAATTAAATCAAAATACAAAAGAAAATCCGCCTGGGTCGATAAAATCAATTAAAAATTAAAAAAGCCGGTGACATACCGGCTTTTTTTACAAGTGTATTTTCTTAAATATTAAAAGGCTACACCAAACTTTAATAATTCAGCGCTCAATATGTATTTGCTGTCCACTAATGCATCGTGATAAAAAACATCATCATCACCCAATATATAACGGCCAACATTCAAACTACAGCCCCAATAGATACCCGACTGGGAAAATCGACGAAAACCGATACCAATACCAACTCCGAGTTTCAGGTGCGAAGTATTCTCACCTTTAACGAATTTCTGTCGTGCCCCCTCGGGATCCTCATTACTCAGCTTTGCCGCCCCTTCCAGTGCAGCCAGGTGCGAAAAGCAAGCTATAAAAAACCCATTCTGACTATTATTTAAAAAATGACGATAATGACAGTCCGCTGTAAAGGTTGTGATCCCGTCTTCCGGTTTTTCATAATATACTGGAAAGGAAATTTCCGCATTCCGGGCAACATCAAACAGCGAAAATCCACCGCTAAAACTGACCGATTCATTCATATAAAACAATCGTAGAATATTGGCTTCAATACCATATTTTTTATCCATTAACGGATTATTTTGGCAATGGCTGTAAAACAGATTTTGTACCTTCAAAATGGAATCATACTTACCATCTTGCTGGTCTGCGATTAATAGCCCACTGCTAAGTAAGACCAGCATAACTATTTTTAATATTTCCTTTCTTAACATTTTATTTTCTCCAAATTTATACAGTTAGTTATAATTTCCGGCAGTAATATACAAAAGCCGCAACGCTGTGAATGTGATAACAATCATATTTGATTATCTCTCTCACGCTTTGAAAAAACTAACAACATCATTTTTTTTACTATCATGGCTTATAAGTTTATCTTTTTATTTTTAATGCCATCCGTTAATTTTGGCCCTGGTTCTTTAGTGTTTCTAGATGGAGAAAAGATGTCAAAACTTGATATAAAATTTTTAAGTCCCAATGCCAATCATGAAGATTTCATACTTCTCAAACAATGTAGCGATGGTAATTTTACTGTCGGTAAAAATAATGTTAAAAGGATTTATCAAACCGGCGATAAAAAAGTGGAATTCATTTTTTTTGATGACCATGTGATCGCCTTTGTAAATTCGGCGCTGGGATATCCGGCTTATTATCCGGTGGAACCGGTAAAGATCGAAAAGCCGGTTGCAGCTGTGCTTATGGATCTGGACGGAACCAGTGTCAAAAGTGAAGAATTCTGGATATGGATCATTGAACAAACTACCGCCAGTTTAATCGATGACCGAACTTTTCAACTTGAGCAGAGTGATCTCCCCTATGTTTCGGGCCATAGTGTCAGTGAGAATCTTGAGCATTGTATCCAAAAATATTGTCCCGATAAAACCGTGGAAGAAGCGCGCAAATATTACTTTGGACATACCCACCGGGAAATGCAAGCGATTATGAAGGGACATGGTCGAAAAAATGCTTTTGTTCCCACCGAGGGACTGAAAGACTTCCTGATGGAATTAAAAGCACTGAATATCAAAATCGGGCTGGTGACATCCGGCCTCTACGAAAAAGCCTGGCCGGAGATTCTGTCGGCTTTTCAAACCCTGGGAATGGGAGATCCCAAGGATTTCTACGATGCTGTGATCACTGCCGGTTTTCCCATGCGGGAGGGTGAACCCGGTACATTGGGTGAGCTATCTCCAAAACCCCATCCCTGGCTTTACAGCGAAGTAGCCCGGGTAGGTCTGGGGCTGCCCAAAGAAAAACGCCATCACATTATCGGTATTGAAGATAGCGGTGCCGGCGTCAGCTCTATCCGCCTGGCCGGATTTTCTGTAATCGGTATCGCAGAGGGGAATATCATTGAGAGTGGTACAAAATCACTCTGTCATGATTATTGCCAAAACTTTGATGAAATATTGCGTAATATCAAATAAAAGTCTGCCGGATTCTCTCGTTAAATGTTCCTCATGTCCGGTATTTTTTTACATGGATTTCAAATTCTTTGAACAAAAGGTAAAGAGTAGAATAATAGATATATTAACTTGATAAAGTTGTTGTTATATAGTGTTTTAACACTTCAATCCGTGTAGCTCAAAATCCCCCTGAAATATTAAACAAAAATTATATATGGTACTGTTTTTGTTACGATTCATCTTACTGCTAATGGTAGCACTTGGGATCGGAACCCTTCAAGGGTCGTCTAATTTTTAAATATTCAGAGATGTTATCGTACCAATTTAAGACAGAGGAATAATGAAAACCTATTTAGCACCGACCAACAGATCGGCAGAAAAAGAAATCAAGCGACAAAATCGTCAGTTAATAAGTTCAACCTTATTGAATGAAATTTCAGCAGCGTCCAATACTTATTTCATGATTCTCAATGCTAACCGTCAAATCGTTTATACCAATAAACAATTACTGGAGCTATTGAATATCAATGAGTCAGCGGTAGTTTACGGAAATCGTTTGGGGGAAGCACTGCATTGCATCAATTCCGATATAATGGAAGCCGGCTGCGGTACCAGTGAACAATGTATTCATTGTGGCGCTGTCAATGCAATCTTGAGCGCGATTGCCGGCATCGAATCAGAAAAAGAATGCCGGGTGAGTACAAAAGAGGGTCAATCGATTGATCTGTCAGTCAAAACCAAACCTTTCTATTATGAAGATGATAAATATGTACTGCTTTTTGCAGTAGATATCAGTGATAAAAAACGACGTGAGGTGTTGGAACGAACTTTTTTCCATGATATTATGAATACAATTGGTGGCCTGAAAGGTATGACGGAATTATTGACAATGGAGATCAGTGATAATCAGAAAGAATCAATTGATATTATCTATAATCTATCCGACCGGCTGGTCCATGAAATTCAATCTCACCGCATGTTGTTGAATGCTGAAAATGATAAATTGAAATTGGAGTTAACAGAGATCAATTTAGCTTTGTATTTGCAGGAAATTAAACTAATTGTCCATAAGAATAAAAATATTAAACATACTAAAATAGATATTATCAGCGATGAAGCATTATATTTTCAAACTGATATTGCCCTATTGCAGCGTATTCTCATCAATATGATAAAAAATGCCGCCGAAGCTTCAGATCCCGAACAGACAATAACAATAAAAGCATTCCAACAGCAAAATAATGGGGTGATCAGTATTCATAATGAGAGTTATATGCCGAAAGATGTTCAACTGCAGATTTTTCAAAGGTCCTTTTCAACCAAAGGAACCGGCCGGGGAGTCGGTACATACAGTATGAAATTGTTTGC
>CAYTLS010000056.1:0-8342 GCA_964438745.1 uncultured bacterium | reverse complement strand
CACTTCCATATTTTCATTGAAAGGGGTGACTATGGCTGTTCCAATACCTTGAAACATAATGTGCTCCTTTCGATAATTTGTTAAAACCATAATTAAACTTCGAAGATAGCCACAAATTTTATTAATTGCAATTATTTTATAAATGAGTAATTTAGCAGAATTTGTTAGTTAGGATTACAAATAAATTATAAGGTGAATTAATAAGATAATAACAGATTTTAATTAATTTTTATTATCAATTTATAAAGCAAACATTTATATTAAAAGAAACAATAAATAGGAGACACCTGTGAAAAAAATCATAATATTTTCAATAACACTGTTGCTAATGTTGACTACCTGCTCAACAGTGCCGATTACCGGGCGTAAGCAATTGAACCTTATTCCCACTTCGACTATGCTATCCATGAGTTTTCAGCAGTACGACACATTTTTAAAAGATCATAAAATCAGTAAAAACACACGTCAGGCAAAAATGGTAACGGAGGTCGGGGAACGCTTGGCTATGGCTGTGGAAAAATATTTGATTCAGAAATAGATGAAAGATGCGGTCAAAAATTTCGATTGGGAATTTAATCTGATCGAAAGTGAAGCGGTTAATGCCTGGTGCATGCCGGGTGGGAAAATTGTCTTTTATACCGGGATTTTGCCCTTAACCAAAAATAGAGATGGACTGGCAGTTGTTATGGCGCATGAAATCGCTCACGCTATTGCCAATCACGGTAATGAACGAATGAGCCAGGGATTGATGACACAGTTAGGGGGGATGGCCCTCGCTAAAGCAATCGAGGAAAAACCGGAACAAACACAGCAATTATATATGGCCGCTTTTGGATTAGGATCACAGGTAGGTGTATTGCTGCCTTACAGTCGCCTTCATGAATATGAAGCCGATGAACTTGGCCTGATCTTTATGACTATGGCCGGTTATGATCCGAATGAAGCGGTGGCTTTTTGGCAGCGTATGTCTGATATGAGTGGCCCCAAGCCACCGGAATTTATCAGTACACACCCGGCTGATAAAAATCGTATTGAGCAGATTAAAAAACTTTTGCCCAAAATGGAAAAATATAAACCGGGCAATATTGGCAAAGAGGCCTCTGCTGATAAAGATAGCAGAACCAAGACTGATGATAATAAAAGTGCGGGGAGAGACCGCTCAAAGTAAATCTTCCTGGTGGGCCTTTGATTTTTCCGGTGGTTTCATGTGTGCAAAAATACGGCTTTTGATCGCCGGTGACAGTTTTTGATAGAATTTTGAATTATAGGCTGACTTGTCCTGGCATTTTCCCTCGTAGGGACGAATGGCATGGGCCAGTCTTTCTGTTTTATCTGCCAGCCACTTGCCATTTTTATGTGGACGACGATAATGAATCCCATAATTCATAATCTTTGGGAGGTCTTCATTTTTTAATATAGCCATATAAAGGCCGTCATCGGTATAATCAATATCAGAGATCAATCCGGCTTTTTTAATTTTGCGAAAAATAGTCTTATTCCAGCAGATCATGCGGAGTTCCTCTTTAGTATAGCGATGGATTTCAGCAAACTTTGTGAGGATAAAGGTATCCCGGCTCTCATCTTTCCAAACAAGGTGATGGAGTTTTTCCGGGATCAATTCTGCGATTCTTAAAAAATTATTTCTCATACAGGGATTAATTTATAACTTCAATTAGTTTAAATAAAATTTTTTTGGCAGATAAAATAATAATTTTGACCTTAAAATATAAATAGCCGGTCTTTCATAGCAAGGCTTAAAAAAACCAGCATTAATTTTTTGTAACTACTCAGGTAAATTCATTCATCTCGTAAAAACCGGATAATAGGAATTATCCTCTACATGAGCAAGATACCTGAGCAGTTACAATTTTTCTATAGTGACCTAGTGGATCGGCTGTCCCGGTCCTACCGGAATACCTAGGAAATACCATATGACCAATAATGCTATCCAGGCGAGTCCTGTGAAAAATGCATAGGGAAGCAATAATCTTATCAGCGTTCCGACACCGGCGTCTTTCCTATATTCCCGCAACCAGCCCAGGGCCAGTGGAAAGTATGGATACAGAGGAGAAATACCATTACTGATGGAATCTCCGATACGGTAAACCAATTGTGATACAGCCGGGGATATGGGATTTTCCAGATATAAAAACATGGGAACGATAATTGGTGCCAGCATTGCCCATTTTGCTGAACTGGATCCCATAAAAATGTTAAGAATCATAACGATTAAGGTTGTAAAAACCATCAGCAAAGGGCCCTGAAATTTCATCTGGTTCAAAATATTTGCACCGGTAATGGCTACAATTCTATCCAAGTTTGACCATTGAAAGAAAACTACAAAATGGGAGATGACCAATACCAATACAATCATGCCGGCAATACCTTTAACACTTTTTGTCATCATTCCAGGAATATCCCCAAGACCTTTAATCTTTCCGACAAAAACGCCGTAAATGGTACCCGGAATAGCAAAGAAGAAAAAGAGAATGGCAACCATGCCGCGGAAAAAAGGACCGCGTACTGCACTGGGCATCAAATTTATTTTTAATACCTGTTCTTTGTTTATTTTCGTTTCCCCTTTGGGAAGATAAATATGGGCCGTGGCACCATCGGTCCAGGTTGATTTATCAACATCATCCAATACTATTTTTTGATCTTTAAATTTTACAGCATACTGACGTTGACCGTCTACTTTTGTGGAAACTGTCCGTCCTTTGAGGCGTTGGGTTTTTACATCTTCTGTATTTTTATTGATAACAATCGTTTCAATTTTATTAATGTCATATCTGAGCAAACCATTTTCAGGAATTAAGGTCATTAACATTATTACAGTGTATATTCCCATTGCCAGTAATGACCAGCGGAGGCCTTTTTTCTTTTTTTCCAGGTCTTCGGCACTCTCCTTGGTTTCAATGGTAATCGGTTCGGTACCCTGACACAGCGGTAAGGTAAATTTTTTGCCCACCCAGGACATTACAATTGCCAGTAAGAACACAGAGGCGATCATAAAATATAGATTGGCAGCCGCCCCGACATGCATATTGGGATCTTCCAGGGCGGAATTAGTAAACCCGGCTAGAAGTACATCGGTTCCTCTGGGGATTAAGGTAGCTGTAAATCCGGCGGTACACGCGGCATAGGCCAGGATCACACCTGCTAAAGGACTTTTTCCTATCTTTTTAAAAGCAACTGCCGCCAGGGGAGGTACCACCACAATTCCGGCATCTGATGCCAGGTTGCCCATGATTCCGGTAATTACAATGACCGGATATACCATAAAGTCAGGTACTTTTGTCAACCTGCCTAATAATGTTTCCAGCAAGCCCGAGTGGACCGCTAAGGAAACGCCCATTAGCATTACGAGCATTAGCCCGAGAGGTGGGAAGTTGGCGAAAGTATCCACCATTTCCAGTACAAAGCGCTGAAGGCCGTATTGCGAAATTAAATTTTGTGCTTCAATTGTTTCTCCTGTTACCGGATGGGTAACCGAAACATTGAAAAGTGCGCAAATTAACGATGCTAAAAGAATGAACCCTGCCAGATATATAAATAGCCAGAAAGGATGGGGTAATTTGTTGCCTGTACGCTCAACCCAGGAAAGAAATTTGTCAATCAAAGAATACTCCTTTCAATTATTAAAACTTTTTGTCCTCGCAAATCAGAATAAATAATTATTTTCTAAAATTTGTTTTAGTTGAAAATCTGTCCGTATTAACCCGAAAAAAATCCCTGACTCTCCCAAAAGTTTAAGACTTGTCAACTGCTTCGAATTTTATCATATTCCTTTGTATAATGCAATAAAAAAAACAGGGGTTCTTTTGTGATGGTTATACTATATGAATTCTGCGTTAATTGATCTTTTATTCGTAACTACTCAGGTACTTTCTTACTGTAAAGGATAATTCCTATTATCCGGTTTTTATAAAAATGGCAGATAAACAGACAATAGGAATTGTCTGTTACAGGAGGCTAAAACATACCTGAGTAGTTACTTTTATTCTTTTATTTTGCATTCGATGTAATAAAAATTTTTTTAATAAAAATAGGTGTTAATTTATTGTGATTAAATTAAGAGGGAATAAGAATGAGAAAATATGTTTTATTGGTTTTTGTAATTTTAACAATTTATAACTGTTCATCAACAGGCAATTCACGAAAGACAAAAGGGCCTTATCTCGGACAGAAAATACCGGGAAAGGAAGCAAAAATTTTTGCACCCAGCATTATTTCCGGTGGCATGAATGATCGTGATATTGCCATGACTCCAGATGGAAAAGAAATCTATTTTTGCTCTTTCTTCGGCAATTTTACCTATGCAAAAATATTATATGTAAAACAAAAAGAGGATGGTACCTGGACAGACCCGGAAATAGCACCTTTTTGCAGTTCGGCCAAATTCGTGGATATTGAACCTTTCATTAGTCATGACGGTCAAAAACTTTATTTTATGTCAACCCGACCTGATCTTCAAAATGGTGAAACCAAGGGCGGTGATCAGGATATTTGGGTTGTTGACAGAGTTGGTGATGGCTGGAGTGAACCTTACAATCTGGGTGAGCCGATTAGTTCTTCCATGGAAGAATATTTTCCCAGCCTGACAAAGGATGGCACAATTTATTTTACCCGTCAAAAAAATGGTGATCCAATCGGAGTGATCTACAGATCCAGACTGGTTAACGGAAAATACGCAGAACCGGAAAAATTACCGGAACAGGTCAATTGCGGTTCCAACCGGTTTAATGCCTTTGTGGCTGCCGATGAAAGTTTTGTCATTGTACCGGCAGTCTGGCCGGAAAATTCACTGGGTGGTGTGGATTATTATGTTACCTTTAGAAACAAACAGGATGAGTGGAGTGATCCGTTCCTGATTGAAAACTCTGTCAGTACAGAAAGTGCCCGTGAATATTCAGCGGCTTTATCAAATGACGGTGAATACCTCTTTTTTATGACTGATCGTAAAGCTGAAAGGAATAAAAAATTGACCTATTCAGAATATCATAAAATATATAACTCGCCGGGTAATGGATATACGGATATTTATTGGATTAATAGTGAAATTATTGAAAATTTAAGACCGGCAGGGTTTTAACCCGCCATATCCGGGAATTTTAAGAGCTGGACAAAATCTTGAGTCAAGTTTACAAAGCACCAGATCAAAATGGTCGTAAAACTATTGCGGTGAACTTGACTTAAGATAGTTATTTGTGGTTCAATTATCTGGCTAAATTCACACTCCCGCTTTTTTCAAAAGGAAAAGAAAAACTCTCCAAAAATTTGACCGAACTGCCGACATCAGCATTGCCGGTGAATTTGTAGTCAAAAACAGCGTCATTTTTAATCATATTAAAAACGGAACTGCCGACATCCAGATAGTTTATAGTAAAGGGAATTTTGACGAGGTTTTTGTCTCTGCTTTTGACCTTTATTTGTTCTGTGATGTTGCCAACCGCCCATTTTTTATTGTTCACAACTAAATTATAATCCATTTTATTGAGATTAAGGTTCCACTGGTTGGGATTATTCACTTCAAATTGAAGATTGAAACTGGCTTTAGTGAGGGAGAAATTATCCAGTTTAATGGTTTTAAGTTTCACCCCGGGAATTTTAAGCGTCGGCAATTTATCGGATTTGGAGACCGGCACACGGACCATACCAAGGACGGGCAGGTCAACATTTAGTCCCAGGTCAAGGGTGTAATTGATTTCATCTTCATTTTTGAGGTTTTGATAGGTATTGTACAAATCGTTGAAATTAACGGTCAGCGGGAATTTAATAACCCCGTTACTGTTGGCGGCGATGTCAATTTCACTGCCTTCATCGCCTTTCAGAAAGGAATTATCCTGAAGGAGAAGGTTATAGTCAAAGCCGGAGAGTTTAATACCCACACTGTTTGGATTGGAGACCTTAATATTAAAGAGTAAATCGGCGTCCTGAGGGCTGAGATTTTGCAGTGAAATGCCGGCCACTTCAGCGGTCGGTTTTTGAACAGTCAATCCTTCCAGAATTTGGGTTAATTCTGAACATTGGGAAAGGATCAAAAGCAGAAGCAGGGAAATTAACGATAATTTTTTCATGGTAAATTCCTTTATTTTTCGCCGTGTTCCTTGGGGGTGTATTTTTTATTAATATCAATCAATTCAGTGTAATCACTATCCCAACTTTTATCAAATATCTCCGTGATTTTGGTATTGATAGTTTTACTATTAATAACTACGCCAAGATTTCGGGAATTATAAAAATAATTTTTTCGCCAGTTGCTGGTGCCGATCCAGGTAATTTCATCGTCAACAGTCATCATTTTACAATGTTCCACTCTGGCAAAAGAGATATAGCCACCGGAATATTCCGGAATAGTGGAAAGTTTGATATCGATATCGGGCAGGACTTGCAGGCTTTTGAGATAAATCATGGCACTGCTGCCTTTGCTCCAGTCCGCCACGATAAGATGAATTTTTACTCCGCGTAAAGCCGCCTCCCGAAAGGCATTATCCAATTTGCCGTAGTATTCGCCGTAAGCCGCCGGTGAATAGGAGAGAAGCTGAATTCTAACAGAATTTTCAGCACTGTTAATAGCTTCAATAATCGCCAGTTCATCGCTGTAAAATTTTTCCGGCATATTGTAATAGGGACTGGCGGTTGGGAAAAAGGTGATGGTTTCACCGGCAATTTTCATATCATAGGCACTTTTGATACCATGCTCAGGGGTTTTTATCAATTCGCCTGTTTTGGCCTGGTTCCAGTCCATATTAAAAATAGTTGTTATGGTTTCCGCAAATTCTCTATTACTGATCTTAAGCCCAATTTCATGAATATGTTTCAAAGCCCGCCAGTCAAAGTTTTGCGATCCGATAAAGACGGTTTTTTTATCCACAATAAAATATTTAGAATGATTAATGCCATGAATTTTATGAAAAGCGGTTAAAATTCTGACCTCTATATTTTCTTTAGAATCCAGACGTTCCAGGGTTTCGGGGTAGGTTTTTGCCATATTGCCCTCGGCGACAATTCGTACCGGCACACCTGTAGCGGCTTTGGCTTCGATGGCCTGCAGAATTTTTTCCAAAGGCTCGCCAATTTTATTAGAGATATAAAACTGTTCAATGTCGATGGACTTTTTCGCTCCGTTGATCATTTCCAGCCAAACTTCAGGTGTATTGCGAATTTCCTGATTATCCAGATTCGTTTCCACCGGAATGCTTTCAACAATTTCGAAATCCGGTGAAGGAAATTGGGCGCGCAGACCTACAGTCAGGAATAGACTAATAAATAAAATGGTTAATCGCATAAAATTCTCCTTAGTTTTTTTGTAAATATAAGTTTTTTAAAGGAGAGTTTTAACCAATTTTATTTCACGACTGATATAAAAATATCTTGCTAATTGAAATCATTTATCATAAAGTAAATAGAAAATAATAAAACAAAATGATAATTGACCGAAAATATACAATATGACCTTTTGGTATTAGAATGATTAAAAATATTAAATTAATATTAAACAACTTTACACATCCCAATAAAAGTTTGGAGCAGATCAAAGAACTTCTATTAAAATACAGCCTCGTTTTTTTAGTCGCTCTTGGCTTTTTACCGACTATTATTGCTATTATTGAAGCGATTATTTTCAAGCAGTTTATCTCTGCCGGTATTTATCTCCTAATATATCTACTGACAGTTAGCAACTTGGTTTTTTATAAAAAGCTGACCTTTCAAACCAAAGCATTATTTCTGCTTGTCATTATTTTTGCCCTGGCAGTTCATAATCTTTTATTGTGGGGAGTCAGCGGGGCTTCAATTCCATTATTGATTTTATTCTCTATATTGGCGACCGTGTTGATGGGATTGCGCAATGGCTTACTATCGATAATATTTGCCCTGTTGCCCATGACCGGCATTGGTTTTTTGATGATCACTGGAGTGATTGAAGTGACTGTGGACGTTTATACAATCTCAGTTTCCCTGATCTCCTGGCTGACGGCTATTGCCGTGATGGTAATGATCGCTATGGTAGCGGTGCTTAGTTTTGGTCTCATCGAACAAAATCTCTTGCGATCCATAGGGCTTGTACAACAACAAGCGGAGAAATTAAAACAAACCAATCGTCAATTATCAGAAGATATAAAAAAACGCAAAATTGTCGAGCATGAACTGCGCGGCAGAATTGAATTTGATATACTAACAAACAAAATTTCCTCTCAATTCCTTGAAACCGGTTTTAACAATATTGAAAAGGAGTTGGAAAATGCCCTGAATGAAATTGGCCGCAATTGTTCATTTCCCTATATCTTTTTGGCCTTATTTACCAAAAAAGTATATTATTAAATTTGTGCGCGGTAATTTGT
>CAYTLS010000055.1:0-8430 GCA_964438745.1 uncultured bacterium | reverse complement strand
CTTATGATGGAGAGGGCGCTATTTATGACTGGCCAGGCTATAACCACGGTAATGTAAATCTTGCCTATGCCGGCACCGGTTTGCCTTGGGTGGTGCGCTCACGGTATGATATACCGGCGCCACCGGATTCCATTATCGATGATCTTCACCTGGAACAGGGATTTTATCTGCATACACAGGAACCGGCTTCCATGGCAAATTATTCGGATAAAAAATCCGGTTATAACGGCCACTTTTGGTATATGAATTCCCAGACTGACCAGTCCACGCAATATGCGGAATGGTCACCGGCGACTACTGATGAGGGCAATTATGAGATATCCGTTTATATTCCAGGGCTGGAAAATAAAACCAACAATGCGGTCTACCAGATTATCAAAGGGTCGGAAACAGAAACCTTTGCCCTTGATCAGTCTTTATATAATGAGGAATGGATATCCCTGGGGATTTATTCTCTGGAAGCGGATAAGATTAATAAACTCAGGCTTACCGATTCCACGAATAGCAATGGTGAAAATGTTGTAATTGATGCTGTAAAATTTCAATATCTCGGGCAGTGGCAAATGGATTTTGCTGCCGATAAAATTTCCGGGGCAGTGCCACTGACAGCTTCTTTTTCGGAATCCATCGAATATTATTCAGACAAATGTCAATTTTTCTGGGAATTTGGTGACGGCACTTATAATTACGACCGCAATCCCTCTCACATTTATAAAGAACCCGGTATATACGATGTCACATTAACCATGATCATCGGCAGTAAAGAGTATACCATCCAAAAAGAAAACTATGTGGAAGTGTTGCCGGCCCAGGCAGGCGATTTCTCATTGATCAGCCCGGCGCTTGATTCGACGATTACCAATCCGTCACCTGCTTTTTACTGGGAAAAACCTGAAGACGACTGGCAGCAATTTGATTTTTACCTGGATACAACGTCAAATTTTTCAGGCCTGTCACCGGTTAAAATTGATACAAATTTTTATCAACCCCTGAATAATTTAAGTGACAACCGGGAGTATTACTGGAAAGTTGAAGCCATTACCAATGAGAATGACACACTAATTTCCAGTATCCATTATTTCCAGATCAATAGTGCCAATGACCCTCCGTCGGAATTCGCATTAACCTATCCGCAAAATAATGCGGTTGTACGATCAGACATTTGTAGTTTCCAATGGAAACCCGCAAAAGACAATGATGTTAATGACCCAATTACCTACTCACTGAATCTCTGGCAAGATGATGACAGCGTCAGTATCTACCAGGGCTACAAAGCGCTGTTCAGCGATTCACTAGCAGATAATCAAATATACAATTGGCATGTGATCGCTGATGACGGCAATGGCGGCCGAACAGAAAATTTTGGTAGCAAGCAGCGCTTTATCGTTAATAAATTTAATGATAATCCCACCAAAGTCCAGTTGCTCTCCCCGGAAAACAACGCAACCATCAACACCGATACACCTGTTTTTCAATGGACACCGTCAACTGATATCGATCCTGAAGATTATGTCTCTTATGAATTATTTATCTTTTTGGCCGGGAATGACAATGGCGCCCGCATTGAACTGGACACCTGTTTCTATAACGAGCAAAAATTTGTCTATGAACGAAAATATGGCTGGTCTGTGAAAGCAATGGACCAAAACGGCGGTTTCACAGAATCCGATACTTTTTATTTTGAATTCAGTACAACTGCCACCGAGGAGTTAGCGAGGACGCCACAGGAGTTTCAGTTACACCAGAACTATCCGAATCCTTTTAATCCTGAGACCACTATCAAATTTGATCTGCCGCAAAAAGCACTGGTAAGACTAAAAATATTTGATATTAATGGTAAACTGGTGGAAACATTGATCCAGGAAAATCTTCCGGCCGGTTTTTATAGTCGTGCATGGATACCGGCGAATATCAGTTCCGGGGTCTATTTTTATAAAGTTGAGGCAAAGAGTGGAAATTTTTACCATACTCAAATAGAGAAATGTTTGTTTGTAAAATAATGCCGGAACGCAGTTTATCTTGTTCGCGGAATAAAATTCCGTGGTCCTGTGAGCTTGATTTGTAGACTAACAAATATCACTTTTGCGAATAAATTAATCCAAAAACATAACCATTGGTCATAAAGAATATGTTTTTATTTAACAATACAATAATGACAGTCCAATCATTGATAAAACAAATTTCAGAGAATTTGTTATCATAAAATCGTAACTAATTTTTTATATCCCCATCGAACCACAGCAATTGAATTTTAATAAAATTTTTTCATTAATTTAAAATTCATAAATTATACAATAAGAAAAAAATTTGATGAATACAAAAATCCAAAGGCCAAATCTCCATTTAACCGGATTACTGATCATACTTGTGCTTTTATTGAGTTCCGGCCAGGATCTCTTTCATAACCACGCGCCCGGCTTAGAACATCACCATCATGACTGCCCGGCACAGCAGTTATATTTGTTGTTCAATTCTGTTCTTATTTTCAATTTTGTTTTGTTTGTACTGATAATCGTATTTTTAATCTTAAAGTCATTTGACTTTGATTCCAAATATGGATTCTTTTCTAAAAATTATTATTCCCGCGCCCCTCCTTTCCAATTTTAAAAACTAAAAATTAAAAAACTTTTCAAGCATCAAATTTTCAAAATTTGAAAGGAATAAATCTATGTATTCAACTATAAACAGGAGGAGTATATTTATACTTTTCTCTATTTTTCTATTATTTAGTTTTGATAGCGCGTTAGGCCAATCAGAGCAGGGCAGCATAAAAGGCCTAGTAATTAATACTGAAAATATGCCACTTGCAGGCGCTAACATCATATTGCCCAAATTAGAACGGGGTGCAACAACCAACAGCCGGGGAGAATTTCAAATTAACCAACTACCTGCCGGCACTTATACCGTTGTCATAAAATTTATCGGTTATAAATCAAAAACGAATAAAGTAACGGTCAAGCCAGGTGCGACCAGTCACCTTCAGTTAGAACTTAACCGCTCTGTACTTGATTCTGAACCGGTTATTATCACCGGCAGTCCGGTTGCTGTTGATCCGCTCAATTCACCACAGGATGTCAGTTCAATTGGCGGACGAGAAAAAATCCGCTTACAGTCCACATCTTTAGGAAAAACGATTGAATCGATACCGGGAATATACAATATGTCAGCAGGGTCTGTCGCAGGTAAGCCTATTATTCGTGGACAGACCGGTGAACGTATCCGTATCTTGAATGATGGTGTAGCCCAGGAATATCAACAATATGGTGAACGCCATGCTCCCAATATTGATCCCTTTAATGCAGAACGGATTGAAATTATTAAAGGTGCCGCCAGTTTACTTTACGGTTCTGACGCCCTGGGTGGCGCAGTCAATTTAATTCCCAATCGTTTTCATCTGGCTTCGGGTGAAAAAACAGTCTTTAATGGTACCGTAACAACAGCCTATCATTCCAATAATAATGAATATATGGCCGGCGCTAAATTTGGCGCTTCAAAAGGAAAAATTGGTCTAAAAGGGTCACTGGTCAGAAGAAGTGCCGGCAATTTCCACACACCGGAAATTAGTCCTTTTTCGAAAACCGGAGAACAGGGTGATCCTAAATTTACCGGCGAAATTGATCATACGGATTTTGAACAAATCAATGGATCATTGTCAGCAGGAATATTAACAGATGCAGGACTGTTTTCCATTACCTATGATCACTATTACAATGAAAACAATTTTCTTTTGCCGCCAGGGAAACCTATTGGTCTGCGACTTCAGAACCAAATTCTGGGTATGAAAGCAAATATTCCTTTGGGCAAATTTACATTCAAACCAAAATTGAGCTATCAGCGTAATCATCGGCAGGCAGCAAAGCCGGGTGAATCACGGGATGTTTTGCCTGGTTCGGCAAATGTGGATTTAGTTTTGGATGTCTATACCGGCAGGTTCGAAATGGAACATACAAACATTGCAGACTTTTCCGGTACATTCGGTGCCGAAATCAAATATTACAACCATGAAAATATTGGCAAAGTTCCGCTCCAACCCACCGGACATTTCACTAATTTTGCACTTTTTGGTTTCGAAGAATGGCAAGCCGACAAACTCACCTTGAATTTTGGCGCCCGCTTTGATTATCGTGCCCAAAAATTTAATGGCTCTTTGACAAATCCGTTACTTCCGGAGGATGACCAGCGGACTTTTTCATCATTGTCCGGGGCAATCGGCGCCAGCTATAAGCTTTCAGAAATCCTAACAGCAGCAGCAAATATTGGCCGTGGTTTCCGGACACCCAGTTTTTACAACATGTATGTTTATGGCTATCACGGCGGTGTTTTTGCTTACCAGATTGGCAATCCGGAATTGGATAATGAAACTTCCTTAGATCTCAGTGCTTCCTTACGATTGAGAAATGCTCGTAGTGAAGCTGTGATTACAGGTTTTCAAAACAGAATCAGCAACTATATCTTTTTGTATAGTGCCCCTGATCATCCATTGGCCCCGGAAAATGAAACTTTTGTTTTTGCCCATGACCAGGCGGATGCAATGTTAACAGGTTTGGATTTGAGTATTCAACATAATTTATTTGACTGGTTGGTTCTTGGTGCCAATTATTCATTCATAAACAGTGAATTTTCTAACGGTACACATAGAGAAAAAGAGTTGCCGCTTATGCCGGCAGACCGGTTTGGCGGGAATGCGAAAGTTCTATTGCCCAGCATTTCCCTGTTAAAGTCACCCTATGTTCTTTTCAATATAAAATATGTCGGCGACAAATCAGCCGCCGGAATATACGAACCCTTTGGTCAATTCGATCAGGGGATTGGCCCTGATATTCCCTTTGGTGTCGCCTCTACTGAGACTTATATGCTGATGAATTTCGGGGTCAGTTTTGATTTGAAACTACTGACAACCACTGTCAACTTTGATATAGAAGTTACCAACTTGCTGAATGAAGATTACAGAGATTTTCTGGATACTTATAAAGGTTATGCATTGTCACCCGGGCGGAGTCTCAATGTTAAATTGAATGTTCCGATAGGACTGTAATCGAAAAATATTTATTTCTTAAATAGCCAATAGTTATAACCACCGGTCATCGTAATGACGAAAAGTTATAACTATTGGTCATTATAAAAACTTTTGGTTATAACTATTGGTCATTAGAAATATTTTCCCTATATTTATTTTAACGAATAATTTGGTGAAATATGTATCCAAGATTTTTAGAAAATATTATAAAAAAAAGAGTCCATCAAGGTAAAGCAATTGTGATTCTGGGTGCCCGGCAAGTCGGAAAAACGACACTATTAAAAAAGATATTAAAAAATAAAGATTATCTATTTCTGGATGCTGACGATCCCGCTGTCAGAACCCTGCTTTCTAAACCGACAACTGAACAAATACGCTCATTAATTGGTAGTAAAAAATTAATTTTTTTGGATGAAGCGCAACGTATTGATTCTATTGGCATTACTTTGAAAATAATAACAGATCAATTTAAAAATGTTCAACTCTTTGTAAGTGGTTCATCCTCTTTCGATCTCGGAAACCAACTTAATGAGCCGCTGACAGGCCGTAAATGGGAGTATGAACTTTTTCCAATTAATTGGGAAGAATTTGAAGAAAAAGAAGGTTTTTTGCAGACTGAACAACAATTGGAAAACAGATTGATTTATGGTTTTTATCCTGAAGTTTTAAACAACACCGGTGATGAAAAACAGGTCTTAAAACAGTTAGTGAACAGTTATTTGTATAAAGATATTTTGTCCTTTTCCAACATTAGGAAACCGGATGTACTTGAAAAATTGGTACAAGCATTGGCCTTACAGGTTGGTAGCGAGGTTAATTTTAATGAATTGGCCAAAATTGTTGGTATTAATAAAAATACAATTCAAAATTATATAGAACTATTGGAAAAGGGATATATTGTTTTCCGATTACGAAGTTATAATACCAATTTAAGAACAGAAATAAGACGAAGCAGGAAAATATATTTTTGGGACAATGGAATTCGAAATATGATAATTGGTAATTTCAACACACTGGATTTACGTCAGGACAAAGGTGCATTATGGGAAAATTTTTTAGTCTCAGAGCGGTACAAGCAAAATATTTATAAAGATACCTTTGCAAAAATGTATTTTTGGCGGACAAAACAACATCAGGAAGTTGATTTTGTTGAAGAGAAAAACGGAAAAATATTTGGGTATGAGTTTAAATGGCAGGCCTCAAAAAAGGTAAAATTACCAAAGCCATTTTTAAGGGCCTACAATGCTGATAGCCAAGTAATTGATAAAAATAATTTTAGAAATTTTGTTGTGATTAAATAATTCACTTCTCGCCGGCAAACAAAAACATCTCATCATCCAGCTGTTTAAACACGCGAAAACCGGTGGATGCCAGGGAATCGTAAATCTCATCATTTTTTGGAAGTAGATGACTGACGACAGTGGATTTTTGGCGTTTATGGATTTCATTGGTTTTTTTCCTGCCATCGGGGTGGATGATGTAGTAATGACCGCCAGGCTTTAAGACCCGAAAGGCCTCACGAATGACTTTCATACGGTCAACAAAATGGGGGAATACACAGTAATTCAAAACGATATCAACGGAACTATCCCGGAATGGTAGTTGTTCGGCATTTCCCAGAAATAGCAGATCATACTGAAATTTCACCAGGGACAGCATTTTGGCGGAGATGTCCATACCCAGGATGTCTGCTTCAGGAAACCGTCTCAACAGAAAAGGAAAAAGACCACCGGTGCCACATCCGACATCCAGGATAACCTTTGGATCGTTGCACTGAAGCATATCCACTACTCTGGAGGCATTTTGGACATCCTTTCTAGAGAAATGCCACCGGATTGACTTGGCGTCAAAAAACTGAATGATCTCTTTATATTCTTTCAGGCACATTCTCTCTCCTTACGGAAAAATTCAACTCCTTTGGCTGGTCACTAAATTACGGGTTCCCAAAATACGGGTTCCCAAAATTCAATTTGAGAACCCGTATTTTGAGAGGATAAAAGTGTTAACGATAGCTGGTTGTTACGCCAATAGTAAACATCCGGCCCGGCATTGGGAAGCCGTACATGATCTCATACTCATTGTCCAAAATATTGTCAATTTCGCCATAAAAACTGAAATGTTTGTTGAGTTTATAATTACTATGAAAATTCAGCAGAAAATAGCTGTCTGTTTCTTTCAACACTGGTGGCGCATAGGAGTAAGGATTTTCGATACTGTACAGTCCGGAAACAAATTGTGCGCTCAGGCGGGAAAATAGTTTTCCCTGGTAATTGTGACGGACTCCGATGTTTAGCTTATGTTCGGGGCTGTTAGTGATCTTTTTGGAAATATCATTGAAGGAATAAGCCAGATTAATGCTAAAGGCCGGCGGCAGCAGCAATTCACTTTCCACTTCGATGCCCTGCATATTAACTTTTCCCACATTCTGATAAAGCGGTTGCATTGGAGTGGGCACTGTTTTTTCGATCAGGTTTGTTAATTCGGTTTGGTAAATAGTAACACCAGTATGGAACCAATCTGCTATTCCTTTTTGGATGGTGGCTTCATAAGTTTCTGAGATTTCCGCCTCCAGCTCTTCTGTGGAGGGCATAAACAAGTACATTTCATTGATAGTCGGATTACGATATCCTTTTGAATATTGTAATTTAACATTCCATTGTCTGGGCAATTTCGCTACAGTACCCAGGGCAGGAATGATCTCATCTCCGGTTACAGAATGGTTGGTATAACGGAGACCGCTCTCCACAATTACTCTGTCCATAAATAAATGATGTAAATTTACCAATCCGCTAAGTTCAGAGACATCATGTTCTTTCCAATCGGGCCAGGCGCCATTAACAATTGCTTTGCCACCCAACCGGCGTCCGTCAAAACCGACGGTCACATTACTGTTTTTTGCATAGTTATAGGTTTCGGTTAGAATAACTCCTGTCATCTGGTCTTCAGATTCATAGTCGCTGCCATCGAGAATGTCATGATCGCCGCGATTGTGATGGAGTTTAAACGTACCGGATAATTTACCATGATTATGATTCAGCGTAAGATCACCACCGGTTCGGCGAATATCAAAGACATGATCAACAAAAGGATTGGTAATCTGACCCGGATCCCATACTTCATAATCTGACATGTAAATATTGGCTTTGGCCTTAAATGCTTGATTTATTTTGTAATGCGTAACCAGGTTTAAGTTCATTGATTCGTAATCATCTTTTCCTTTTTCACGGAAACCGTCGCTGGTTTTATAACCGCCGGAAACCGAGTAACCGAAATTTCCCTTTCCGTAGGATTGAGTGGCACCTATATTTTGTGTGTTGAAACTGGAATATTTAATTGGGATCTGAACATTGAATCCCTCATCCTGCACATCCTTAGTGATGATATTAATGACACCGCCCATGGCATTGGAACCG
>CAYTLS010000054.1:0-8453 GCA_964438745.1 uncultured bacterium | reverse complement strand
GGATGAAAAAAATAAAGAAACAAATACAGAATTATACATTGGATGAATTGAAACAGGAACTGATCGAGATGGGAGAAAAGAAATTCCGGGCCGATCAGATTTTTGTTTGGCTGCACAAGCAAAATGTGCTCGATTTTGATAACATGTCCAATCTTTCCAGGGAACTGCGGGAAAAACTAGCTGACAATTTTGATATATCGCTGCTGAAGACCAGTAAGATCGCAGCTTCAAAGACTGAAAATACCCGCAAATACCTTTTTGAACTCCGGGATGGCAATTTCATAGAATCGGTTTATATGCAGGAGGACAAACGCATTACCCTCTGCATTTCCACAATGGTGGGTTGTCCGGTAGGGTGTCCCTATTGCGCGACGGGATTGATGGGATTTGGCCGCAGTCTGACTGCTGCTGAGATTGTCAGCCAATTACTTTTCATTAATGCCAAAGAATCGGTTCCTGTTACCAATATTGTATTTATGGGCATGGGTGAGCCCTTTATGAATTACGACAATGTGATCAAAGCGGCACAGATATTCAATTCACCTTCGGGAGCAGAGATATCCGCCCGCAAGATCACCATATCCACCTGTGGAATTGTGCCGGCAATTCACCGCTATACCAAAGCGGGACATAAATTCAAACTGGCGGTATCTTTGAATGGTACGACTGACAATCAGCGCAATATCATGGTGCCTATTAACAAAAAATACTCCCTCACGATGCTGATTGATTCATTGAAAAAGTACACGGAAGCCACAAATCAGCGGGTGACCTTTGAATATATTCTGGTTAAGGATTTTAATGACAGCGCTGATGATGCGATGCGGCTGCGCACTATGCTCAGTTCTTTTCCCTGTAAACTCAATCTTATTCCTTATAATGAAAACGAGCATTGTGCCTTTCAGGGGCCCACGGAAAAAGAATTGAACCGGTTTCTTAAACGGATGTATAAAGCGCCATTTGCGGTTACTGTGCGCCGGAGTAAGGGACAGGATATATCGGCTGCGTGCGGTCAACTCTATGTGAAGAAAAAGCAGGAGAAGAAAGGGTAATTGGCCGGTAGAATATCATATCAATAAACACCATTTTTAAAAGATATTATTCGGCAGGTGACAATTTCTATTATCGCTGACTTATTAAACCGTGACAATAATATGCATTGGTTAGTGTGCTCAAAAACTCAATCACTCCCGGAATCCAAACATTGTATCCTTAATAATCTCTCCGGCGGAACCCATCAGTTTTGTGGAACTCCCGCCCATGGAAGGCAATGAATAATGGAGGTATAGCCCAAAAGTTGGTCCAACACTGCTGATTTTCGGGAAATCTGTTTGTTGCCAGGTGTCCAGGTCCACATCTTCATCATCCATTTCAGCGGACCAGATACTCAATCCCGGAAAATAATTATACCCGGCGAATGCACCAATATTACAATCAATATTAACCGCTATTTCCAAACCGAGATTGATACGTCCGCCAAATCCGAGGGCGTTGATACTGTAATTATCTCCTTCAAATTCAACGCTTGTCGCCATGCCCTGTATGCCGAACAGCAGTTCTCTGCGAAAGGCGATCGGGCCGAGATAGTTTTTCCGTAAATAGCCCATATAGCCATTGAAAAAAAAGCCGGCGGTTTTATTCAGATTATTCATGTATTTTTCATAATTGCGGTCTTTATCAAAGGTGCGGCTTTCAAAGGGTAGAAAGGAAACCATACCGCCAACAACAAGGAAACTCTGAAGCATTTTAGTCTGTTCGGCAATGTTGATGTTCAGGTCAAAGTCCATTCCGAAAAGCATGCCGGAGGTGCTGCCGATGGCGATGGCCATATCTTCATCTTCAGCGTAAAAGTAACCACTGTCCACACGGGCTTCAAAAACACGGGGTTTAAAGACCAGATCAACTCCCAGTGTCGGATGTTCCACCAGGGTCATGCCCCGGGCCCAATCGCCTTTATGAATGATGTAGGCGCTGGAGAGGGCATCGGGATCAGCGTAATTGTCGGCCACCTCTCTAATTCTTACAAAGCCATCTTTTTTGAAATATCGTCTTCCTTTTTCTGTTTCTCGCCATTCGCCGACGTAATAGGGGCGATCCAGTTTCAGGCCTTCTCTTTGACCCAGGGGAAATTGGACATGCAAGCCTTTAACCTTACGTAATTGCGTTTTTAGTTTAAAATCTTCGATTTTTTGGATTTCCAATTTCAGATTTATCCCCATTGTTCCGGCGGTCTCGATAAAGGCTTTTTCTTTGGCTTTTTGCCAGCTGCCCTTTTTCTCATGGGAGGCATAGGACGTACAGTATATTTCGGTCATTTTCTCGATGGAATAATCAGCCTGGTAGTTGATTTTGTAAATGATCAGGCCGCCGTCCACAGTGACACGCATCTCATCGTCATCATCGTCGTCATCGGCGCGATGTTTTTTAGCCTTAATATCTGAGATAAAGGGTAAAAATATGTAGGCTGAATTCATCACCTCCAGCATGTGTTCACTGCTGACACCAACCTCTTTTGCTTTCAGAGCGATAAAGGAATTCCGCTCAGTTTCATCGATAAAATTTCGGGCCCGCATCTCTTTTTCCACATCCAGTATTTTTTGGATTTCCGGCAAAAGGATATCTTCCAGGGCATCATCGATGATTTTATCATTAATACTGGCGATATTATTGATGGTAACCCGCAGCCGGTTGGTGATATTTTCCGGCACCCGGTTGATATCAAACCGATCCAGATGGATCTGATGCTGGATTGTGGATAAATAATTGGATTCGATATCCACGGGCATGCGATCTTGTTCACCGCGATAGACCAGGTAATCGACAAAAGTGATGGATTTTCGCGCATAGCGATCCTGCTGAGAGAAAAGAGGGGTGATCAATAGTAAAAAAGTGATAATTAATCGAAAGGTGCTGGTTTTCATAGCGGGAATTAATCTTTTTAATTGTTTCATGATAGCATTCTTTTGTTTAATTTTTCAACTGTGACATAATTTAACATAAGATTCTAAAAAAAATATTGATTATGTGTGATGTTAATCATAAAATAGTAAAATAGACGGTAATTCTTTTATGTACAAAGATTTAATTTTCATATCAATTTTAATCCTTTTCGCAACAATTTCCACTGTTTTCGCGCAAAATATTCAAATTAATGAAATTTATTTTTCAGATATTAATGAAAATTCTCCTGAATTTATAGAACTAATCAATCAAAGTAGTGTACCGGTTTCTCTGCTCGGTTACTCCCTCGGCATCAATAATGACCGGGATTCGTTGATGGCTGTCAATAAGCGGTATATTATAGAACCGGGAAGTTACGCGCTGGTTGTCAGTCATGATGATAGCAGTCAGATTATTTTTTCACAAGCCGGCTTAAAACCGAATTCGACGATACCATTACTGCTCGTCAGTGACCGGGATTTCAATCTCTTTCGCAATATTGATAATGAGTTGATACTATATAATGAATACAGCCTGGGGGTTGACAGCCTGAAAATTTCCATCGCACCCAAACCAAATCATTCCATCGAATATAACGCGATCAGCGGTCAATGGCAAAATTCTAAAATTCAATTTGGTACACCCGCCGCGAAAAATTCCGCCCTGCTGGAATCCATTGACCTGGAAATCACTGGTTTTTCAGTGGTAGAAGAGTATCTGACACCCCGTTTTTTCATTACTATAAAAAACAAGGGATTGAAGAACAGCACTGAAGCGTTATTATCGATCGGGAATGATCGTAATCGTAACGACAGCCTGGAGACGGAAGAAGTTTTAGCCACCAGTTCTCTTGCCATTGCTGCCATGGATTCAATTTCCCAGGAAATAACAATTCCCTTTGACACGCCCGGCCTCTATCATATGATCGCCAAAATTAGTGATCCGGAAGATCAGCATACCGGGAATAATTTTGCCACCCTGTTGTTTAATATTGCCTATCCAAAATCCGCTTTACTGATCAATGAATTCATGTACTCCCCTGATAATAGTGAGGAATGGATCGAGGTTTACAATAACAGTGATGGCGACATCAATTTAAAATACTGGCAAATCGGAGATGCAGGCAATACAAAGATGATCACGGAGCAGGATCATCTTTTGCCGGCGGCGAGCTATATTGTCTTATCTGAGGATACTACTTTTCTGGATAACTGGACGGAAGATCTGAATTATTTGTTCGCTGTTAATGGGCTGCCTTCTTTGAATAATGGCGGGGATTCCATTACAGTCAGGGACCCCGGGGGTAATGTTATCGACTCTCTGTATTATACATCCTCATGGGGAAATGAAAGAGGCGTTTCCCTGGAAAAAATCGATCCTGTCGCCCTCAGTAATGACAAAAATCACTGGGGACTGTCAGTGCATGAAGCCGGCGGTACACCGGGATTTGTCAATTCCATTATCCTGAAAGATTTTGATCTCAGTATTCTGCCGGAAATGTCGGGTATTACTAATACGAAAATTTTTCCCGGTGATACAGTTGACTTCATAATTACGGTGAAAAATGCCGGGCGAAAAACTGCCGGTGAGTTCAGGATTAACCTTTATCATTCAATTGGTGATACTTTATTTGATTCCACCCTGGTTTCCCATCATCTGGATTCTCTGGGCAAAGGGCTGCAGGTGCGGGATACCTTTGCCATACCATTGATGCAGTCAGGCATGAATTATCTGAATACGGAAATTGCTTTTGATGCCGATGAGAATCAGAGCAATAACAGCTATATGCTACCGGTGGTGGTTGGGTTCCCGGTAAAAACCGCGGTGATCAACGAGATCATGTACAATCCTGAGACCGGTAAGCCGGAATGGTTTGAAATCGCCAATGTTTCCGGCGACACGATCGATGCGCGGAACTGGCTTTTCCGGGATTCGCAAAATACAATTCACATTGCCACCGAAAAATCAACGCCAATTCCGCCGGATTCTTTTGCCGTCATCACAAGCTCAAACAATTTTTCGGACCATTATGAAAATTTCAGGGGCATTTTATTACAAAGCGCCACTTTTCCAACCCTCAACAATTCCGGCGATTCCCTGATACTGCTGGACCCGGTGGAAAATTATATTGACAGCCTGGAATACACATCAGAATGGGGGAATGAAAAAGGGGTCAGTCTCGAACGAAAAAGTACAGAGCAATACAGCAATTCCTTTTTTAACTGGGGACTCTCTCAGAATGAATTGGGGGCAACTCCGGGGTTTACCAATTCCACCGCATTAAAGGATTTTGATCTGGCCATCGATACGGTTTACCTCAAAAAGGAAGCCGTGCTTCATCATGAAGATGCTGTGCTGGTGCTCAAAATTGACAATAATGGCGCAAAAACCATCCACAATTTTGATCTTTCCATCAATCTCTGGAATGATGTCAGCCGGGAAGTAGTTATTTCCGAAAAGTATATCAATGTGAACAAAACGATTTCCGCCGGATATTATACACGCTATGAGGTGGAACTGGCGGGTATTCCCGGTGGTGTTCATCCGGTGACAGCCCGGATCTACGCCTTGAAGGATAATATTATCAAGAACAATACCTTTACGACCATGCTGAAAATCGGATATCCTGAAAATTCCCTCGTGGTCAATGAGATCATGTACGCGCCACACTCCGGAGAAGCGGAGTGGGTGGAACTCTTTAATACCGGCAATCAGCCTATCAATCTTCATGACTGGCTGTTCAAAGATATATCCGGGAAGCAATTATCACTCTGTGATACCCTTCAATATCTTCCGCCGGAAGCTTACATCGTCCTTTCAAATAATGAAGAAATTCACGAAACTTTTCCAACAATTGACAGTGATATTCTTTTTCCCGAATTCTTTCCCACGCTCAACAATACTTCCGATGCAGTCGTCATCTTTGATGCTATTGGTCATGCCATCGATTCGGTCTATTACATGAAAAGCTGGGGCGGAAATACAGGCTTGTCCATAGAGCGCCGCAATCCCTTTGTGCCGGCGGTTTCACGGGACAATTGGGGCAGTACACTGGACAGTATCGGCGGCACCCCCGGCAGCAGAAATACGATTCTGAAATATGATTATGACTTAGCGGCCGTAACTGAGGGATTTAATTTTTCTACCCCGGAAACCACACCCTTTACGGAAAATGAATTTTCTATCGCTGTGATCAATAATGGTATTTATGACAGCGGTCCCTTTTCGATCAAGGTCTATCATGATAAAAATTTTGATGATTACGGTGAGGAAGAAGAGGTGATCTGGAGTCTGCATAATATTCCCTCTCTGCCACCGGATTCTGTCACGGTAGTAGCCGGGAAAATCTACTCAGAAAATTCCGGCCGCAGCCATTATATCGCCAAAATCAGCGGGAATGCGGAAGAAAATTATGCCGATAATCAAATTAGTACTGATCTGAAAATTGAATTTGATGAAAACGCGCTGGTATTAAATGAATTTCTGGCTGCTCCGGAAAGCGGCGAAACAGAATTTCTGGAGTGCATTAACAACACTGACTTTGACGTCGTTCTGCAGGGCTGGAAGCTTTCCAATGAATGGCATTCCGCGACCATTGATTTTGATACTGAAATTCCTTCCGGTCAGTATGTGATCTTTTGCGCGGACTCCTCCTTTTTCGATATCTATCCACCGACCAATTCGCCGGTTTTTGTGCTCAAAGACTGGCCCGGCATGAACAACACAAAGGATCAGATCGTCCTGAAAGACCTGACCGGCAAACTGATCGATTCGCTGGAATATGCCGATAACTGGCCGGTAAAATATGGCAAAAGTCTGGAAAAAATCATGCCCTCATGGGCTTCAGAGGATTCTGCTTCCTGGAAATTATGCGAAGCGGAATTGGGAGCGACACCAGGAAAATTCAACAGTATTTCCCCTTATGTTTATGATCTGAAAATTTCTGATTTTTGGATATCCGGTAGTAAAGGCAATTCCGAAACGCTTTTTGATATCAAATTTTACCTGGAAAATATAGGGCAGGAACCCTGCGAGAATGCGGAAATAAAACTTTATGCCGCAAAATTCAATTCAAAAAGCCTCTTCCGCACCCTGAAAATCGGTGAAATAGAAGCCTATACTCAGGATTCTGTTTCCATGCAACTGTCCAACCTGGATAAAGGCTATCATCAATTTCTGGCCCAAATATCCTGGGGAAAAGATCAGAATATGGAAAATGACACCGTTTATTTTGAGATTGATATCAGTTTTGAACTAAATGATATGTATATTTCCGAATTTATGGCGCGTCCGAAATCAGTTAAAACCCGGGGCGTTTCTATTGCTGAATATATTGAACTCTATAATCCGCAAAACCGTTCTGTCCATATTGACAACTGGCGGATTGCCGATGAAAACACCGCCGATCTTCACCCGGTTATCAGTGAGAAAACCATACCGGCAGAAAGCTACTTTGTGATTGCTTCTGATTCCACGATCTTCAATTTTCCTGACGCTAATAAAAATAATACCGTAGTACTGGAAGACTTGCCTTCTTTCAACAATGACAAGGACAAGATCATCCTGACTGACCCCACAGGGGTTGTCATTGATTCCGTTGTTTACACCAGCGAATGGAAAATTGAGCAGGGAACAGCCCGGGAAAAGATCTATATGACCAATGAAAATTTTCTGAATAACTGGCGTAATGCCACCTCACCGCAAGGCGGTACCCCCGGCGCGGTTAATAGTGTCGTGGTTGCTGAAACCGGGAAAAAAACCGGTTTGCGGACCGAGCCGAATCCCTTCACCCCTGATGGCGACGGGGAAAAAGATGAAGTCGGGTTTTATTATCAACTCTCCTATCCTTCTGCCAATATTCGCATTGACATCTATGATCTGACCGGCCGTTTGATCGCGTCGCCGGTGGAAAATATGCGGACCGGCGCGGAAGGTGTGGTCTATTGGGACGGCACCAATAAATATGGTGAAATGGCGCGGGTCGGCATGTATATCGCGCGAATTACCGCTACCGATGCCAATTCTCAAAAATCCGAAGGGCATATCGCGACCTTCACTCTGATGAAGTGAATTAACCCAATACCAGTAATGGAACAATCGGCCCTTGTTAATAACAAATAAATTCCGTTAATTATCCTAATAAACAGGTCTAAAAGGAATCCTGTGCAAAGGAAATCATGACAAATAAAGTATTAAAAAATATTTTCAATCACGAAGCCATGAATATCATTCTACCGATACTTTTGGTACAGATCATTCTCAGTTTAGGCACGTACAAAATTCTAAAGCCCCATATGCGGAAAATGCCCTGTTCGGTTTGTGGCCGGGCCAATACAACCGCCAAGAAAAGTTTGTGGGAATTTAAAACCGGCGTACTGAAACATAAACGCGTTTATTATTGTGAGGACCATATTAAAAATGCTCCCAAAATTATTCAAAAACTGCCATCGGATAATGATACGATTTTAAAACGGTACTGGTTGATCACAGTGGCGGGATTTTTATTTTTTCTG